>JANWIS010000142.1 GCA_025449775.1 Ignavibacteriaceae bacterium | reverse complement strand
TGATTATTCAGAGAAACTTTTAATTCTTGGTTATCCATGGGGGATTACCGCACCACTCACCATGTTAATGTTAGCATTGAATTTTAGGAAGGAAAAACAAATTATTATTTAAAACTTTTTACCGATTAATTAGACCTTATTTAAAAAACTATATTTTTTATTAACAATAAAATATATTGAAGTTGTCAAAAGGAGAAAAGCAAAAATTATCAGTCCCCATTCGGAAAGTGTAGGGACAGCATTTCCTGCAACTGTATGATTTGCAGTATTTGTAATGTTCGAACTAAGAGGATCACCATTAACAGAACAAAGTACAATAGTATTTGTTGTTGTTATACTTGTAGGCAGAAAGGACCAGTTTAAAATAGGAATGGAGGATGAAAAAGGAACTGTATTAATTAAATGAAATGTACCTAAGCTAATGCCGGGTGAAACTGGAATAGGGATACCGGAGCCAAACAATGCATACATCCTGATTTGTTTACTAACTGGATCAATATTCCAAGTAATGGAATTTGCCGGAACAGAAGTACCGGTTATTGTTCCTCCATTTACTAAGGCAGCATAATTGAAATTAATACCTGCCTGAATCGCTATTAAACTAAGAGGATTTGTTCCGGTATTCTCTATACGGATTTCAAAAGAGATAGTTGTAGGATTTACAAGTGTTATGTTATCAATAATGCAAAGATAATCTGTCGTTTGGGAAAAACATTTAATTGATGTAATAAATAAACTAAAAATAAGAAATGATTTTTTCAAAAAACTGTATGGTGAGTTTGTTTTCATTTTAAAAGAGATAAGGTTCAATTATTAAAAATAGTTTACGATATTTAATAAAAATCTAATTTGGAATCATATTAATATAAATGTTATAGACACTGTTTTCAATAATTATAAAGTCAAGTAAATCAACACAACCATCGCCATTTAAATCTGAAATAAGATTTCCACAACGGAGTCCCTGTACCCCAAAATATACTTCATTTTCCATATCATTAAAATCTGTACTCTCTGATATTCCATCCTGGAAACCAAATCCAAAATTAGGATCTGAAACATCTCCCATAAGAATTTTATAGGCAGCATCGTTAACCAGGTTTCCACTTATAGGACTAAAATAATCCCTGCTTTGATTATCACCGAAAGCTTTATTCGCACTTAATGAGAAATCGTAAAACAGATGTGTTGCATCTATCTGTACGGGATCATGAGACCAGGTTTGAATTGCTGAGGGATATAATATTGCAATATAGTATGAGCCTGAAGGAGCGTTAAAAGAACATAAACCTGTTGTTTGTAAACGGCAGGTATATGTTAGGCCGGGTACAATATTATAAGGGAGAGTAGCTGAATGTAATTCAACAATAATATCATCAACTTCAGTAAGAGGAAATAATGAAAGGCATGAGGCAGGGCTACCACCACCAGCAACACACTGATTGTATAAAACCGGTCTCATTGTATTACTTCCTGTGTAATAACCCTGAAGAAATAATTTTATTTCAAATTGATTCTGCGCATTCGAAACACTATTACAGCAGAAGAAAGTTAAAAATAAAAGAACATAACGAATTGAATATTTTCGTTTATTAAATACGATTATGATTTTCTTTTTCACTTTAGTTTTGTTTAGATAAAAAGGTTTATAACAAGAAATAAGAATTATTTTATAAAAGAATTTTTAAACTAAAAAAATGGTATTGTGTAAAGAGTAAATTTTAAATCAGCTAACTAGTTAAAATGATAAGCAATCAGATACAAAGGAAAAATATTGTTACATAAATGTACTTAAATAATCGAGGTTTGCAATAAGTTTGATTATTATATTGTCTTTCTTTAAATTAAGAGATAAAAGAAGGGTTTGTGCCCAATAATAAGAGAGACTTCGAAGCCATCATTTATTTTAAAATTTAATATAAAATACTCTACAATTCACGAAGTCAGGTCAAGAATGTTTTTAAAATGAAAAGACTCTTTTTCGATCCAAATTAAAAAGTACACAATAAAATATGCACTTCATAGGTTAGTATGAATTAAACCATACTTCTTGCGATTAATATTTTTCATTTGTTTTATTCTTTCATATTCAATTGGTGTATGTTCTCTTACAGATTCAACAGAATCCGGAGAAGATGTTATTAATAAGAAACCAAGATTAAATCATGCAAGTTTTTATGTTGCAACCGATTTTTTATCATTGATGAATTCCGTAATATCAAAAGAAGTTATTGTGCCTTCTGTTACGGGAGAAGTTTGTTTTAATCATACGTTGGGTCTGCTTTTAAATACCACTGTTTCCAAAGAAGTCTCACGTTATTATAATCGTACCTGGTATTTGGTTTGTCCCGAAATAAGGTGGTATAAATTGAATGAAGATTGTTCAGCCATGCACCTGGGCATTTATTGCAGTCTTAAAAAGGCATCAATCTCAATCGATCATCGTGATACGACAGCTTCCGTTTTTAAATACAAAGAATCTTTTTTTGAAACCGGTGTATCCGGGGGCTACAAGGTCTTGCTGAAAGATCACTGGGTTGTCAATCCTGCTGCTTATGCAGGAATTTCAAACAGGGTTGATGTGCAGGTTTTAGACGCTGTCAGAACTGTAAATTTTTATACGAAAGCAGAATTTGTAGTTCGTGTTGTTTTACTTGTCGGGTATCGGTTTTGATTCAATACTTAAAAAAGCAAGTATTATTAGATTCAATTAAAAAATGAAAAGGAAGGTTTTGGATTGAAGTTATTATTATATTTTAATGAATCTACTCTCTGTTTCTTAGGTTTCCAAACAGAATCAATATTAATTTCTGAAGGAAGATTATCTATTGTGTCAACAAATACTGAACTGCTAAATGTATCTTTTCTTATTGACTTTTTACATTTTCCCGCTTCGCATGATTTTGTACATCCCTGAAATAATTTAATCAAAAGAATGAAAAACAGAATTAATATGATAAGAGTAGAATATACTTTCATTGTATTTTAAGAAGGGAAAAAACAATTTCGCTCCTGAATTTATTTGTAAAAGTAGATATTTAATATTATAAGCCTTCTCGTTTTATATGCAGAAAGTCATAAAATTGTAATACTCTTTAAGAAGATGTTTTTTATATCTTTATAAAATGAATAAAATATTTTCTTTTTTTCTATTGGCTTTTCTTTATTCTACCGGGTTAACTTACGGCCAGAACACAATGTATACCGACAGTTTAAACCGAGTTATTCATTCTTCGAATAGCGAGGAAGTTAAAGCAGCAAATTATATTTTGTTAGGTAAGGCTTATTTTCAAATGGACTTTAAAAAAGCCATAGATTTCCTTGATCAGGCAATCAAAATAGGATACAAATACAACATAGTTTCCGGTATTGCCGACGGGTACAACAATAAAGGATTTGCCTATATAAATATGGGCGAAAGTATGAAAGCACTTTCTTGCCTTGATAGCGCTTTAATGTACCACGAGAGAATCGGGAACAAACAAGGGGTGGCTTCTGTATTGGCTAATTATGGAAACCTGTACTATGCAATCGGTGAGTATGCAAAGTCACTCGAATACCAGCTGCTTTGCCTGAAAAAAAGGGAAGAATTAAATGATAAAACGGGCCAGGGACAGACCTATAATGGCATTGCAAATATTTATTTGTCACAGAGAGATTATGATAAAGCTTTGATGTGGTATAAGAGATGTCTGGATATAAACAGGTCAGCTAAAAACAAAACTGTTGAAGTTTCTGCATTATGCAATATAGGGACGGTATTGACCAGGCAAAGCAAACTTGATGAAGCCTATGAAGTTTATAAAGAGGCAATTTCTATTGCTACTTCAGTAAATAACAAAGATGGACTTGCTGCTTCTTACATGGGTTTGTCGAGAATTGATATAAAGAATGGCAGGAAAAATGAAGCTCTCGTGCATATTAAAAAGGCGGAAAAATTATTTATGGAAACCGGGAATGCCTATAAAGTCAATGATGTGAAAGGAAAGATTGGTGACATTTATTCCAGCATGGGAGATTACAAAAAAGCGATCGAGTATTATGATCTGTATGTAGAATTTGGAAAAAAAATGGGAATGAAAAAGGTTGTAAGTGACGGATTGGAATTGCTTTCCGAATGTTATTCACAATTGAATAATTCCGAAAAAGCATATCAGTATCTTTCGGAATATTCAAGAATGAACGATAGTATGCAGAAGGATGAAAAAATTAAACAGTTAGCAGAAATGCAGGTAAAGTTTGAGACAGAAAGAAAAGAAAGAGATAATGTAATACTTGCCGGTAAATTAAAGGTTCAGTCATTGGAATTGAGCAACAGCAGGTATTTGATGGCTGGCCTGGGAGTATTGTTTTTCTTATCTGTTGTAATTGCGCTTTTAGTTGTCAGGCAGAATAAATTAAAATCGCAACAAACTGCCATACAACTTGAACAGAAACTACTGCGATCTCAGATGAATCCTCATTTTATTTTTAATTCATTAACCACTATAGAAAGTTTTATCTATGAGAATCAGCCCCGCGAAGCCGGGAAGTTCTTATCGGATTTCGCAAGGCTCATGCGACTTATCCTTGAAAATTCTTCGGAAGAATATATCCCGCTGACTAAGGAAATAAAGACCCTGGAATATTACCTGGTGTTACAAAAATTGCGACTTGAAGATAAGCTGACATATTCAATCAAAACAAATGGTATAGAAGATATGGAAGGCATAAATATTCCACCCATGCTTACTCAGCCATTTATTGAAAATGCCATTGAACATGGTTTTAAAGGAACAAACAGGGAAGGTCATATAGAACTTGAGTTTAAAATAATCGATAACGATATACTTAAGATCAGGGTAACAGATAATGGAAAAGGTATCAATAATAGTTTACAGGAGAACTATGAATCAGGTTCTAAACATAAATCCATGGCGGTTCAGATTACAAAGGAAAGGCTGATGGTTTTGAACAAAACAAAGAAGCAAAAAGTTACTTTTTCTATTTCGGATATTTCTGATGAATCATCAAAATCAACAGGAACCAGGGTTGAGTTTACGATACCTGTTGTTTAAAAAATTTAACAATATATTTGTCTGAATGTCGGCACTAAGAATAATAATAGTTGATGATGAAAAGAGAATCCGTACATCACTCAGGCATTTAATAGGTATGTACTTTCCATCAGCTATTGTAGTCGCTGAAGCCGGAGATGTAGAGAGTGGATTTTCAGAAATCAGAAAACATCAGCCCGATGTTGTATTACTCGATATTCAGATGTCAGGCGGAACCGGTTTTGATCTTGTTAAGAAACTCACTCCGATAAATTTTAAACTCATATTTGTTTCGGCATTTGACAAATACGCTATTCAGGCTTTTAAATTCAGTGCTATCGATTACTTGCTTAAACCCGTGGATCCGGAAGAACTGGTAAAAGCTTTGCATAAGGCATCTTCTTTAATTCATGAGAGTGAATTGTCATTAAAGATTGAAGCGTTAATGAGTAATATGAATACTGTAACTCATGAGCCTAAAAAAATACTTTTAAAAACGCACGATGCAGTTCACCTGATTAGCCTGGAAGATATTATCCGATGCGAGGCCGATAGAAATTACACGTTATTCATTCTAACCGGCGGTAAATCAATATTAGTGTCCGGTTCTTTAATTGAATATGATGAAATACTTTCAAATTCCGGATTTTTTCGCGCCCATCATTCGCACCTGATTAATCTTCATTTCATTAGTAAGATTGAAAAGCACAATTTTCAGATTATCATGAAGGATAATTCAGTTATTCCTCTGGCAACAAGAAAGAAGGAATTATTGCTACAATTGCTCGAAAAGTCAACAAAATAAGCTTGGAATTTTAGCAGTTATTTACCAAAACACAGCACTGGTTTATGAAACAGATACGCCGGTACATCTCCTGCAATTGGATTTTTTTATATAGTAATTTTGAAGGAGTTAATTATTATGTGTGGTAAATGTGGATTTCCAAAAGCTCCTAGCAGGTAAACTCTCAAGCAGAAGAAAATAATTTCCTGCAGGGAGCTTTTAGGTTAATAGATTTTCCGGCTAAATAATTTGTAAAATATATTTTCAGGAAATTTATTAATCAAGTGTAGAGTCCAGGCAAAATGAAAAAATCGATACTGCTTATTATCATTTCAATATTCTTTTTTACTTCAGTCAATGCCCAGTTTTCCGGGGCCAAACAATGGGATCACAAAAACGCAGATGATAGTGATGATTGTATTGAAGTATATAAAACCACTATTGATGAAGGCTACCAACTCATTAAAAATTCAACATCTGATTCGTCAGGTAATTCAATAGCAACTATCAATTTAAATGACTTTGCCTTCAAAAACGTATCTTCAGAAAATTTCATTGGTGCAATTAGTCTGAATAACTCAGGTCATAGTTGTGGAGTAAATTTTCTGATAGTAAATTCAGAAGGGAAAAACGGTAGTAGAAAAATTGTGAAGTAGATTAAAATAATTCACATTCATCGTTCTGCATTGGCATAATCGGTTCGATGTTGAGTTCATATAAAATCTTCATGCGGAATGCATCTCTTGCAGCAGGTTCTCCATGAACGAGATATATTTTTCCGGGTTTCTTCGTAAAAGCTTTTAGCCAGTCTATCATCTCTCTCTGATCTGCATGTGCAGAGAGTGATGAAATCTCCTGGACGTTTGCAATTACAGGAAAATATTTTCCGAATATTTTTATTTCCCGGGCTCCGCTTCGCAAAGCCCTGCCCCGGGTTCCTTCAGCCTGGTAACCGACAAGAAGTACCGTGTTCCTGTTGTCAGTGATATAATTTGCAAGATATTCGAGTACCCGCCCTCCGGTTAACATACCACTTGCGGCTATGACTATTTTAATTCTATCATCTTCGATAACTTTTTTCGTTTCTTTATAATCAGAAATGATTTTAATATCTCTGAAAACGGCATCACATTCTTCAGCTGTCAGCTTATGCCAATCAGGATAACGATTCAAAATGTTAGTAGCACTTGCTCCCATGGGACTATCCATGAAAACGGGAATGTCGGGAATACGGATTTCTCTCTTC
>JANWIS010000141.1 GCA_025449775.1 Ignavibacteriaceae bacterium | reverse complement strand
TTATGTTCTCCGCTTTATATTCATCGTCGGTGTAGCATCTGAATGGGGAAGGCTGAACCAAAATTTCAGCGCCCGCATACTCCGACATGAGCATACGGCATTGTTTAGGAGTGAACGGCACGCGTTTGTCGTGGGGCAATTTTTCTTCGCGGATGATTCCAATTTTCATAAAATTAACTGTATGCTAAGTTACTTGAAAAACTTACGATATTGCTTTGCCGAGTTGTATAAAAATTCAGCTTTAAGAGTCAAATATTCTTTTTTCCAAATAAAAAATAAAAAGAAGTTGAAATCACTAAATTCTTTCCTATTGCTTGTTTGGGAATAACATAAGGATTTCCATAATAGCCAACCAGAGTATCTCCACTATGAGAATTAAATACATCGTTCAGCCCATACAATACAGAAAATTCCATACCAATACCATTGTCAAACTGAAAACCTAAATTTCCACTAAGTCCATAATCAAAATTATTTATCATTTCTGAGATATCAGGTTCACCGTAATAATCACTACCATAAGCCAAATATCGATACTGACTTCCTAATAAAATACCTGAATAAATTCCTCCACCAATGAAAAAACACCTCGAAGGAAAATATTTGAGGTTCATGATCATGTCAAGATAGACAAGATCCATGTGTGCATTTGGTTTGATAAAATCTGTTGAATAACCTTTGCCAGCAAACTGTAACCCTGTTTGCAATTGCAGGTGGTTATTTATCGTATAACCTGATAATAAGCCAAGATGCAGCTTCAATCGGTTAGCACCGTATGCATTGCCATGCAAACCGCTTACACCAAATCCACCTTTAAACCCAAGACTAAATTCATTCTGAGCCTCGGACAGGCCACAAGATAAAAATGAACATATAAATATGATAATTGCAGAGAGTGTCAGCTTCTTCATTTTTTTCTTACAATTTATCAGAGTACTTCCCCATTTGTTAAGCTGATTACTAAAGCAGGATTCCAATAATAATGTCGCGGATATATCCTATAATCCGAATATCCATGGATGAAAAGTAATAATTTTTTTATTGTATTTCTGAAACATGAAATGATTCAGATTTATCACACAAAACAACTAAAATAAATACTTGGTGGTCAATGACAAATTGCCATGAATATCGGGACAGGCCTATTTTTTACGTAAATTTGCAACGTATTACCAATACCTGGGGCCGAAAGGTTTCGACAGCAGGTGAGATTGATAGGTAAGCATGCCGAGCGTTGTGAATATGGCTCGTAAATCTCAACTCTCAATCGCTTTAATCGGCGAAAACAACTACGCGCTTGCGGCTTAATCATCCTAGATGATTTGCCTAATCCGCATCACTAGGTGGTGTGGACAAGCTACCCGGTACGGGGTTCGGTCCATTAATCCTGTACAATGGGTATCATTCTTTTGGACTGGCCTTGTCACTGTTCCGTTGGCAGGGTAAGAAAAAGGAACTAAGGCAGCAGTTGGTTTAGCACTTGTCCTTGCTCCTGCCCGAAAATCTAATAAGCGCTAAGCATGTAGAAAGCTTACTGGTCCCTTGCCTGGACGAGGGTTCAAGTCCCTCCGGCTCCACGATTTGAGTTTTATTAAGTTTTAAAACCCTTCATTTCAGATCATTACGAAAATGAAGGGTTTTATTTTGTTTCAACAAGTTTCACTTTTCTTCACTTTTTTGCATAGTTTTGTTTCAACAAAACCACCTGTTGAAACATTTTAACCTGATGCCAATGAAGCCGATTTACGTCAAATTCTATTTAATCGAGTCCAGAGCGAAACAGGGAAAATTACCTATCTATTGCCGTATCTCATGCAATCGACGCAAAGCAGAGCTCTTTACAGGCCTCTATTGCGATCCTAAAAAATGGGATATTGCCAAGGAACGAGTGAAGGGAAATCCCGAACTAAATGCACAGATCATTAAAATCGATTCCAAAATTCAGGATTATTATCTGGACAAATCTTATCAAGGAATCAGTCCGTCGGCAAAAGACCTAAAAGCAATGCTTCAGGGCAATGACAGGTCATCAAGTTCCATTCTAACCTATTTTGAAACGTTTATAGATGACATCTCAAAACTTCCGGATCAATATACCATTGCAACACTAAAAAAGTATAAAACTATTAGACGCCATTTAATGGAATTTCTTGATGGCATTGAGAAAAGTGAAATTCATTTTTCCGATTACAACCTTGCGTTAGTGAATGAATTTGATTTTTACCTGAGATCGAAAGTAAAGTTGAATCCGAACACGACCGCCAAATATCTGAAGCAATTCAAGGCTGTCTTTAATAGGGCTATCCAATTCGGTTATCTGAATCAGAACCCATTCACAGGATATAAATTCAAGCTTCAGAAAACTAACCGCACTTTCCTGACTACCGAAGAAATAAATGCAATAGAAACATTGGTAATTCCGAATGAAAGCCTTGCAAAGGTTCGGGATTGTTTCGTATTCGCAGTTTATTCCGGGCTCCGGTATTCTGATGTGTGCAACCTCACAAAGAGCCACTTGAAAACGGATAAGAAAGGAAATCATTGGTTAGAATTCAATATCCAGAAAACAAAGGAGAATTCTCGATTGCCATTATTGGATAAAGCTTATCAGATTGTTGCAAGATATCAGAGCCAGGAACTGCCCTTTGAAAGATTACTTCCAGCTATTAGTCACCAAAAAGTTAATTTGTTTCTAAAGATGATTGGAAATTTAGCAGGGATTTCAAAAACCCTGACTTTTCATGTAGCCCGTCACACTTTTGCTACCACTGTAACACTTTCCAATAATGTCCCTTTGGAAATAGTTCAAAAATATTTGGGTCATTCTAGCATTTCAAGTACTCAGGTCTATGCTAAAATTACGAGTGAATACTTGTTGGATATTAATAATAAACTGAATACCATACTTGCAGAATAGTTAAAAGGATGATGACAATACAGCAAATAATAGATGGTTCAATAGAATTTAATTTTGGCAATGTGCAACAAGCTCTTATGGAAAGAGATGCAGAACCTTTAACCATAGCTGAATCAAGCGAACTTTTAAAGGTAGCCGAAAAGTATTACCGGAAGAGCCTTGCTTCCATCATCGATCCAAATCAAAAAGCAATACGGATAAAACAAATAGAACAAACAATTGAAAATATTCTGCATCCATACTACTGGAATTTTAATACAATAGTAAAAACCAGAGCGACCGATTCTCTAAGGCATTTTTGTCAAGTTGCAGCCGAAAAATTACAGGTATTAATTGATGAACCAAATTATACTAAAAAACAAAAAGAATTTTCAATACCTGAAACACGATCAACGGGCTTGAAACAACTTGAATTAGCACTTTTATTTAATTTGCTTCAAGAGAAAGATATCATTCATTCAAGCGTAAGTAAAACCGACTTATCCAAATTGATCTCTTACTTGACGGGATTTGGGGCTGGAGATATGAGAAATAGTTTATCCGAAGATCGAAAGATTGTTTCAGTCGATTTTCCAGAAGTTATTTCCAGATTAAAGCGTAAATTAACTGAATTAGACTCAGTTCTTTAAATATTTCAGGCCTGCTAGCAGGGTCTTTATTTCACTTCGTTTCCATCCTTTTGCTCTTCAGAAATGAAGAAAACACATGGAAACTGTATTTATTTTCAGTCAGGATCAATTTAATTTGATTCGGACAAAGCTAGAAAAAATCGAAAAACATCTTGGCTTTTCTAATGATCCATTACCGGAATGGATCTCAGCCAAAGAGGCTATGCTGATACTGGGGGTTGGAGAAACAACATTATGGAAGTATCGTCAAAAAGGCCTCTTAAAAGCATCCAAAATTGACAAGAAGTTATATTTCAAAAGAAGTGATCTTAATGACCTGATTGCATCAAATCATTCTATATAAAAAGCAAGGGAGTCGTATACAGCGGCTCCCTTTTTATTAATTCTAAAAATGAAAAACTATGACAAAATTAAACAAAACTTATGTAAGAGTAGGAACTGAGTACTTTAAATTTATTGAACATCGACTACTGTCTGGTGATACAATAAAAATCCTTAAAAGATGGAATCTTGGAACTATAAAGCACGATGAATCACCAGAAGTATGGAAAAATATTTCAAAGTATGATGATTTTTGCTGTATCCCTAGTCATCTAAACTTTCAACAGGTGATTGGAAATCTATATAACAGGTACGAACCTTTTGAACATGTTCCCACTGAAAGTAATTGCGAAAAGTCAAAAGCATTTTTTCGCCATATTTTCGGTAGTCAATATGAATTGGGGCTCGATTATGTTAAACTCTTGCTTGAAAGACCAACTCAAATCTTACCTGTCCTCGTGTTGGTTAGTACCGATAGAAATACCGGAAAAACTACCTTTTTAAATTTGCTAAAGGAAATTTTCAAGGGAAATATGACATTGAATACGAATGAAGATTTTCGAAGTAGGTTTAATTCAGATTGGACAAATAAACTTATAATTGGGCTTGATGAAGCTTTATTGGATAAAAAAGAGGATAGTGAACGAATAAAAAATCTAAGCACTGCTAAAACCTATAAGTCAGAATCAAAAGGCATAGATAAAGTTGAAATTCAATTTTTCGGAAAATTAATTCTATGCTCAAACAATATTTACAATTGTGTTTACATCGAACCACAAGAAATCAGATACTGGATCGTCGAGGTGCCAATATTTGAAAATGTAAATACCTCCCTATTATCCGAATTAATAAAGGAAATACCGGCATTCCTACATTATCTTATCACCAGACCATTTTCGACTACAGAACAATCTCGAATGTGGTTCACTCCTGAACAGATAAAAACTTCTGCCCTGGAACGACTCATAAAAGGAAATCAGACTCATCTCGAAAAGGAAATCAGAGAACTGATATTGGATCACATGCTTTTATTCGACAAGACAGAACTAAAGTATACTGCTACGGATATTTTGAATTTCCTAAATGGAATTATTAGAACCACGAGACATCAAATTTCCGATTGTTTGAATCAGCGCTTTGGAATTAGCCCTCATTCTCCTTCAACGTACAGGGTGTATACTCAAGAAAAAAATCTGGTTAGCAATAGTTTCATGATTCTGGAAGAAACCAAAACGGGAAGATACTACATTTTCACAAGGGAGATGTTCGAATGACGTATGTACCGTTAATTTCGAAAGTATTCTTTACATATTCAATGAATTACCATACCTACATAAAAACAACGTAGAGTAAACTAACAACAAATACAAGTATAAATAAAAAGCACTGTGTGTACTGTGTTGGTAAATAGGAACTAGTTTATCCCCTCATTCCACGGGAGTTATGCTAACACAACAACATAAACGTAATTCTGATGAATGGTACAAGAAAACCAAAACCGCATTACAAGCTCGCTAAGCGATCCAAGCCTAAGAAGTATATATGCATAGCCAGAGTCTGAGATCGTGCGGATAAATCGACCCAATGATCAAAAATCATAACTTCTAATCTGTCTAAAATGAATAATTTAATTAAACAACATAACAGAAAGCAATCCAAGCCCAAAAAGTACAGGTGCATAACCAAGATTGGTGATAATCCGGATAAGACAGCAAAATGCATCAAACACCGATCAAATGACCTTTACAAGTTTGCCCTATTTCTTGATAAGTCCCACCCAGGGTGGAGGTGGTTCAATGTTTTTGATCAAAGCACAGGAGCCCAAATTATGAGCTTCACAAAAAATCGCCGACCGCAGGGAAAGGATGGCTGATGTTTTCTTGTACCATCCATCAAAAAAAACCCCCACCAGAGGCAAGGGTAAAACATTGTGTGTTTTCTTGTACAGCAAATATATAAAATAAAATGGCAAAACCGAAAATTGATAAAAACAAATTATTGGCATTGAAAGAGCGATTAGAATTTGGCGATATCCAGCGTATAGCCAATAAATTAGGTCTGCATAGATCAACCGTGGCTAAAGTTTTTAAGGGTGAAATCCGGAATTTTAGAGTTATCGAGCAGGCAATGAACCTAATAAATTCTAGGGATCGGCTAATTAAAGCATTGAATATCACTGAGTAATTTTGAGAATTTTAAGAGAATTTGCAGGAATAATTTAATTACTTTTCAGAGCATAATTAAATCGTTCTTGGGCGAATTTTAGTACTCTATTGGCTAAATAAAGGCAATGCTATGCTGATGTGACTCATCTTAGTAAAATATCTATTCTCATGTTAACAGTAAGGGCAAACTAAATAATATGGAAAAAGCAATTGATTGGATAAATTCAATTATTAGTGAACTCGTTGATCCAAGTATTAAATTAAAGGATACTTTATTAAAGGTTCAAGTTTTAGCATTTAAATTAAAAAACCAGAAATTGAAACAATGGGTAGAAAACGAAATTAATGGATATGGTGAAAATGAAATACCAGCATACAGAGTAATCCCTACCACTATTTATGGAAATATGCTTCAAGATATGGGATTCGCTGGAGCTCGGACTAGAAATAAGGTACCATTACCAGTGGAGTATTTGGAAAAAGAATTGAGGGATGAATTATTAGTAATACGAATGTCTTCTTCAGTTTCAGAACTTGAACATATGTTAGAAAAAGGAGTTGAATATCAAATTAACATACCACATAAAGTACATAATGAGATAACAAACATTTTAGAAAACAATTGGGTAATTGAAACCGCCTGGAAAAAGATTGCAAATAATAACATTGAAGGAATATTAAGTGCTATCAAATCTAATTTATTGACTTTTATGCTTCAGCTTGTAGATGAGATAGGGGAAAATGAAAATTTAGATATTACTTCTAAAAAACCAAAAATCGACAAAATATTTGATCAGACCATTGGCCATCTATCTGGTGAAACCGTGAATATTACAATTGGTAGTGATAATATACAGACTGTTAGTTCAGGTAATAACGCATCAATCAATGCTGCAACCGGATCAGATTTTTCGCAGAGCATTAGTAAACAAGATTTACATGAACTGTCTCGCTTTACAGCTGAATTAAAAGCTATTATAGTTGATATTGGATTAAAAGAAGATGATCTTGAGGAAACATTGGTAGAAATCAGAAGACTAGAAACTCAGTTGCAGAGGGAAACCCCAAAGTTTCCAATAATAAATTCATCATTAAAAACTATTTATGGCATTCTGCTAGGTGTTGCTGGAAATGTTATAACCCCGACAGTTATGGAGAATCTTCAAAAACTTATAAAGTTATTTTCTCAGTAAATTATATTAGCCTGCATTGACATAGTTAGTAAACTTCGAAACTAACAGTTAGTGCCAAAATGAGTACTAAAAATCAACTTATGAAGATTTTCATTTCACATAGCAGTAGTGATAAAAGGTTTGTAAGATTATTAAAATCGGATTTACAGGAAAATGGTTTCGATACGTTTGTCGATGAAGACTGCCTGGACTTAGGTGATTCTTTAAAGGAAAGATTGGAATTAGAACTGGATGCAGCAAGTCATTTTCTAATAATCTTGTCCAAAAATGCAGTAAATTCAGATTGGGTAAAATTTGAACTTTCGGAGGCATTACATCTGTTTGAAGCCAAAACATTAAACAAAATAATACCTGTAGTATTAAGGAAATGTGAAATGCCAGAGGAATTAAAGAAACTACTTTATGAGGATTTATCAAGTGACTTTTTCCAAATTGATGGCGACAAGGTCAAACCTTTAACTGAGGGATATTCTGCTTTTCTAATTAAGTTATTTAATACATTGCGATCTAACGAAAAAAAATTAAATAAAAAGGATTTAGCTGAATTTAAAAAGGAAGTAAGTAAATCTGATACGAAAAATCAAAATAAAAATCCTGAAACCATAACACAACGTCATAAAGTAATAAGTTATAAAGATAAAGAAACTGCAACATACTACAAAAGAAAAATTGCTGAATTCAAAAAGTCTATGGATTACGAACATTATAATCCAGTAATGTTACCTAAAGTATACAATCTCCTCATTACAGACCTTCAATTAGGCGATATTTTAACTTTTACGCTTGACGATGTTTATACTGCTGATGGTCATTTTGCAGGATTTAGAGGTGATGACAATACCATTGTTTTACCTTATAAGTTAAGAGATTTTCTTAAGGTAGAAAAAGGTCTATATTATGGATTCAGAATGGATTTACAAGCAAAAAAGATCAATGTAATATACTGAGCAAAATAAGCTATTTTATAATATTGTAATTGAGGAATGTATTATACAAGTTACTAGTTCAATTGAACTCATGAAATATCTGAAAAGCTTTTCAATTTTTTCCATACCCTACTTTTCGGCGTGCGGTGGACTATATCATATAGCATTTTGGGGCACTTTCAATATTAATGGACTAGAATATATCGGCATTTCAGAATTAATAATATCATTTGTGTATCCGTTCCTTTCTTTCTTTGGTTTTTTTTTAATAGGGTTTCTATTTAATAGATTAATTATTGATCGAGAACAGATTCTTCCACATGGAGGTGGAAGAGATACATCTGTTGGCAAATTTTTAAACTCAAAGATTGTGATTACTTTTTTAGTTATTCTATGGTTATTTATTGTTATTTTCCTGTATAAGCATGACTCAACTGGGCGATGGATTATTTGGGCAATTTTAGTAGGCATTGTTCCATTTCTTTATCTTGACAGGAGTGGTTTCCTGATAGAAGCAATTGAAAATCACAAATTGCGAATAAATATTATCCAAACTTTAATTTATATTCCGATATTTTCCTTTGCTGCTGGAAAATACAATAGTGAACTAATTTATAAAAATCAGGAGTTCAAGTACACAGTTGTTTCAAATATTAATTCGGGTGAAATCTACCCACACATAGACACACTCAAGTTACTTGGCAGAACAGAAAACTATTTATTTTTAAGTGATCTTGCAAATAATACAACTTTAATGCTTCGTTCTGAAAGTGTAGATTCGTTAATTCTGAAAGAGTATGTCCACTAATTTTTTATAGGATTCCAATCGAATATTTTATTAAACATTAATCTATGACACTTATAGAATTTATCAAATCCAAAGTATTTGAAGACACTCAATTTGGCGACTTAGCCAAGGACATTCAAGGTGATACCGATTTTCCTGCTTATGAAACAGAAGAAAATATTATTTCGTATTTGGAATTTAAAACGTGTCTTGGTGGGACATATCCTATTTTAAAACAATTTTTAAAAGCATTTATATTTCAAAAGAAGAACGAGACTGATTTAATAGACCTTGACACAAACATTACGTTATTGCAAACGGAAAAATGGAAATTTTATAAGGAATATTTTCCGGTTCATAAAGTAATCTTAATTGGACAGCATACCGATTTTTATAAGGCATATTGCATTGATTCGACCAGTAAAAAGGCTCTTTATTTCGATATAAAATCAGCAAACAGCCTGAATGACATCACTATTGTTGATGAAGAAAATATTTACCTCGGGGATTTTACAGTACAAGTATCTGTTGATAAAGCAATTGATTTGTTAGACAATTGCATATATAGCCCATCCATTAAACCTGATGATGAAAGAATGAATGAACTTATGGAGTTTTTAAAGGCAAATAAATGATTCGACATGAACAAGATTTCTCTACAACTTCAAAAACCAAATCAGTTTTCATGAATTTTTTAAAAAGACTTTTTTCGAAAGCTTCTAATGCAAAGACTGAAGCTGTTTCTGGTCAGAACTCAGTTTCATCTTTTGTGGAGAAAATAGAACTAGTTAAAGAACCAGTTTCAGAAAAAGATACAAAAACCAAGGACTTTCTTAAATCGGTAACAAGTATCAAAAATGAACATGGCTTCCAGGTTGCTGTTCAGGCAATGATTACTTTCTTGGAATCTAACAAGCTTTCATTAGACGACCAAGTCAGAGTCATTAAAAAGATGTTTCCATATGTTGAAAATAAGAAGTCTGGATTTGACAAAAAATGGAAAGACAATTTTTACAATAAGTATGTGTTATCTTATCTACAAAATAAACCGATTACAGCAGTAAACAAAGTTGACTTATTAACAAAGTATAATTCATACTTAAAGACATTAGCTCAGACTCCAGACGAAATATATCAAAAATCTTTATCTTATTTCACCGACAGAACATCCTTAAATTACTTTGAAACTGTCACTGATATTGGAAGAATGCTTGAAGAAATAAATAGTGGATTGCGGTTAAAATTCTATAAAGATAATTTTGAAAATATGGTTGAAGTAATGAATTCAATTCCACATGTTAATAGATATAAAATCCAAATATATAATGATTATACTTCTGACTTAATTGACAATAATGAGTTAGATCAGGCTTTTGTGATGTGCAGGAGAACTGAACATGACATTCTATATAAATCGCCAATAAATAAAGAATATCATCCAGATGATTTTTATAATGAAAATGATGAATTCATTAATGTATACAACAACAAAGCCACCATTTCATATAAGCAAAATGCTTTTGATGATTGTATTTATTTCTTTTTGCATTGTGTACTGATTCAGTATATGTCCCAAAACTATTCACATTATTCACACCTACAACGTCAAAAAGCACAATTTAAAAGGTATGGGAAGGGATTTGAATACAATGAACAAGAATACTATGAACAAATCAATTCATATAAGATCAAGGATGTGTTTTCCTGGTATGAAGAATACAATGACAGTCCACCAATCCTGACCGACATATTGAAAGAAACCAAAACTGATATTCAAAAGGTCATTGCTGGATTACAAGATTATGCAGAAAAAAAACTGTTTAAGATTTATCATAGTAAGTTACTTTGGTTGGCTGATATGAGTGATTCAATCAATAAGATAGTTTCCAGTTCCAAGGTAAATCAAGGTTCATAATTGTTTACGTTCAATTCCAAAATGAAACGTTTTCAAAAACAAAAGTGGAGCTTTATTTTTTTGTGTCAACAAAGTTTCAACAAATAATATTGTAAATATTACATGGCTGAATATCAATGTAATATAATTTGAATTCAATACCCACCGGCTCCACCTTCGCCCTCCGTAGCTCCCCGCCAGGGGAGCGAAGGAGGGCTGTTTATGTTAACCTAAACAATGTTACTTTACATTTATGAATGCTTTCCCATCCATGTTAATCTATAGGATATTATTTGGAATCATGCTTTGTGGTGGAGCCATCGGTTGCACGTGCGATGAGAATGTGGAATGCCCACCGCTTACGCAAAACAGCATCAATTTCCTGGAGAGGATGATCGAACATGGGGATACTATTAACTATGTTAATGCAGATAGTGAAATGATACAATTTTATGGTAAGAACTTTTGGTTCACTCTAGACAATTTACAACCATGCAAAGCAAAGGAAACGTTCAAATGTAACTGTGATTATCCATGCCAGTCAACTGGTGAAGTTAGCTATCGAAACGATTCTACAACAGAAACACTTTCGTATTCAATTAGAGAAGAATGGTACAAGGGGAAAATGACCTATTCAGTAATTTCGTTATTTCTGTTCGATTGGAGTACATCGTATATGAATCCGGAACAACCCGGTTACTATAGCTCTGAAGATACCTTGTTTGCAACCATTCAGATTGATGGCCATACCTACCACAATGTCCGCAAAATGTCTTTAGATACTACTGCTGAATATTTGACAGACAATTTAGTGTGGAGAACATATTTTTCAGTTAATGATGGACTCATAGCATTTATGAAACGTCCTTCACAAAAATTGTATGTCCGCCAATAGGAAGGCTAAGGTAG
>JANWIS010000140.1 GCA_025449775.1 Ignavibacteriaceae bacterium | reverse complement strand
CATTGTGCCATTTATCTGAATAAAAAACCGAATCAATCACATTTCCTTTTACATCTTTTAAAAGAATTAATTCTCCAGTGTTTACAAGTCCGAGACTTGAAACTCCGGCTACTGTTATTAATACAGTTTCATCGAGATTGTACTTTGAATTAATTAATGTATCAGCCGCTAAAATAAAATATGAATTATCAGGAACCATCAAAGGGAATTGTGAGAGCCTGTAATCATTTCCGTTTTCATCTTCAATTTTCCATCCGCCGACATTTACAGAGTCACCGCTGAGGTTGAGGAACTCTATAAATTCAGAATTATCTTCACCGGGATCAAACATAATTTCGTTAATGACAAGATTGTTCCTGCCGTAATCAGGAACATTCATGATTGAGTTCGGAGATCCCGGAGTGCTTCCAATTATGCTTAACGATGTGGTCCAATTTGTGCTGTCGTTTGTTGGTTCTTCTAAAGAAATTCTTTCAAGAGATAAACCGGATCCTCCTCCCCAGGAAGAACGATAGAAAAGGCTGTCGATTATTCCATCTCTGAAATCATAAATTATTACTCCATCAGCAGTATTGCCGAGTATTCCAAAGCTTGAGAAAAAAACTTTTGATGTCACTTCGGGATGAGCAGAGTTGAAAGAAGTATCTTTTGCAACAACAAAATATTCACCGGGCTGTAAAATAATATCGAAATTAGTAATGAAATTTTTTGCCGGAGTTGTAAGCACATCACTGATTGACCAATCCTTAATATTAATTTCGAACTCCGAAACATTTACTGCTTCTATCCACTCGGGTTCATTTGGGTTAGGACCGTACATCACTTCATTTATTAAAACAATGTTTGAAGGGAATCCCGGCTCAACATATTTTTCAAAATAATTATTCAGTGTATCTTCATCTTCGGTATAAACTATTCTTACTGCAGTTAAAGTTTTAGAGTTTAAATTTTGAATCGGTAAAGTTGAATTAATATTTGTCGAATCACCAGCAGAGAGATTTATTCCTTCTTCAAGGCTCAAGAGGAGATCGACCACATTGTTTGTATCAGTATCAATATAAAATTCCACATTAAAATTATTTGCTGCAGAAGATCCATTGTTCTTAATGAACACCGAAACAAAAACATCTTCTCCGGAAACAGGAAACCTCGGACTGAAATTCAATCCGGCAACTGAAAGATCAAATTGTTTTGGTGTAATATTGTTTATTCTTCCCGGAGTGCTTTGCTCAATATCGAAAGAAGTTCCCCAGTTGGTTTGAAGATTTGATCCGGCATTCACCGAAATTCTTTCCAAAGAATTTCCATTTGATCCGCCCCATAGATTAAGATACATAACTGAATCAATTGCAAGTCCTCGCATATCACTGATCACTACACCATCGAGATCATTATTTAAAGATGGAAGAGACAAAACATAAACTTCGGATGGAATATATCTGTGAAAATTATAAATCGCACTGCTTCTGCTTAACACTAGATAAGAATTAGGTTCGATAAATAAATCCTCTTCAATGGTTGTGTATGTTGGCGTAGTAAAGACATCACTAACCACCCAGCCATTCAGGTTGATGGAAGTATTTGTTCTGTTGAAAAGCTCAATCCATTCAGGTTCACCACCAACAGGTGCGTACATTATTTCGTTTATTACAATTGATTGCTTTGGTAATCCCGGCTCGATTGTTTTGTAATATTTATTGTTGCTTGTATCTTCATCAAAAAGAAAAATTGCATTCACCTGGAATGCACTACGGGTTTGTATGTCTTCAATTAAATAATTAAAACTGTAAATGGAAGAATCTCCGCTAATAAGATTAAGATTTAGAAGTTCAGTTATCATCAAATCAGGAATTGAATCGAGATTTGTGTCCTCAAAAAGCCGGAGAGAAAAATCCGCATTGTTCAATCCGAAATTTTTTACTTTTGCAGAAATTGAAACAGTATCACCTTCAATTGGGAACTGAGGATTGAAAAGAAGATTTAAAACAGCAACATCAAAATTCTTTTCTGTGATAGAATTTATACTTCCCGGCGAAGCTTTGAATATATTGACTGAAGTTCCCCAGTTAGTCGGATCGAGTGAGAAACGATCTGCCGAAACACGTTCGAGTGATCTTCCACCTTCATTTCCTCCCCAATCAGGATAGTAGTACAGCGAATCAATTTTAGTTCCGATCGAGTCTTCAATTGTTACTGCATCACCGGTATTGTTTAATGATGGTAAGCCGAATTCAATTATTTCCGAAGGCACATTGAAAAAGTTTTGAATTGAAGAATCTGCTGTAAGAATTATAAATCCATTTGCCGGAATATGTTTATCTGTATTTGTAATTGTTGCAGTTGCTGATGCATCCGAAAATTTCCACTTCCTCAGATTGATCGGACTGCTAGTTCTGTTATATAATTCAATCCATTCCGGTTCTCCTGTGGATGGACGGTACATAATTTCATTTATTACCACATCATTATAATTTGTTCCGGGAGGAAAAACCACAAAAGATTTTAATAGCTCATTGTTTGCAGTATTCTCATCCTGCGTGAAAATTACTTTTGATATCACCTGGTAATTTCCTGCAGAAAGTGAAGTCATAATTGTGTTTGCTGTAAGTGAATCACCGGCAGAAAGATTTGCATATTGCTGAGAAAAAATTAATTCACCCGGATCAGCAGTTGAATCGAAGTTTGCATCATTAAAGATTTCGATGGAATATATACTTGCTGTACTTGTTCCGATATTTTTCACCTTTACCAAAACCGTCACATCATCTCCTTCAATCGGTGCAGATGGCTGAAAAGTTAATGAGGTCATCTGCAAATCAAACTGAACTGGAGTAACTGAATTCTGAAAACCGGGAGTTCCATTTACAGAAAATGAATTTGCCCAATTGCTTTGTGAACTGTCTTTCACTAAAACTCTTTTTTCATCAGAATGAGCTTGTGAATTATTCGCGGAATAAAAATAGGATTCAAGCGTATCATCAGCAGGATTTATTAACCATAATGGTCTGTTCTCTGTGTTCGACATTCCCGATGAGCCGAATGAATTATCTGATATTTTAAGTATAATTGCTTCAGGTGGAATTAAGCCGTCATAAATTCCGCTGCCGATTACATAATCACCTTCAAGAATTATTGCAAAAGATTCTGGAGGAAGAACAGTTCCTTCTCCTGCATCAGTTATAATATCAGCCGTCGAAGTATAGTATTTGATTTTGTATGTGTTGAGATCAATACTTTGAGTTTCACTGTAGTTATATACTTCAATGAATTCATTCGGTCCGGTTTGAGGATAGAACATTACTTCACTTAAAATAAGAGTTGAGTCAGACTGCGGAAAAACAGATACGAGCGAAAGAAAAATTATCGGAATTAATTTTTTAATCATACTGCAGATATTTTATCTTTTCTGGACGGCAATTTTTTACTCATTAAATAATCAAATAACCAATCAGGCATAAACTTTAAAATTTTGGAACCAAGAACAATCGGGAATGGGAACTGGATAACTTTTTTTTCATTTTTAATTCCTTCCAAAATGATCTTCGCTGCTTTATCTACATTCATCATAAAGGGCATGTGAAATTCATTTTTATCTGTCATTGGTGTTTTCACAAAACCTGGTTTAACAGTTATCACTTTAATATTGTACGGTTTAAGTTCAATTCTTAAACTTTCAAGAAGCAAACTTGCTGCAGCTTTACTTGCATTATAGAAACCGCTTCCTGGAAATCCTCTTGATTCTGCAAGACTAGTAACGCCTACAATTATTCCGCTTTTATGTTCTAAGAAATCGGGAAGAATTTGTTCAACACAATTTACAATTCCTAATGTGTTGATATCAAAAATTTCTTTCGCATCTGATGAAGAATATTTACGGATGTCTGTTCTTAAAGAAACACCCGAGTTTAAAATTACAATATCAATGCTGCCAAAATCTTTTTTAATTTGTTCGAAAGTAAGTTTAGTCTCACTTACTTTTCCGACATCACACTGGTAGGTTCGGATAGTTCCTTCTTTTTTGGATTCATTTATTAGATTTTTTAGCAGATATTGTCTTCTGGCAATAAGCGCAAGTGAGCAATTTTCCTTTGGCAGTGATTTTGCTAGGGAATACCCGATCCCGGATGAGGCTCCGGTTATGACAATCGTTTTGTTTTCGAAATGCATCAGTGCAGGGTCATATTATTGAAATAGTGACGGGAATTTAAATAATTGATGAGAGTATTAAAACTTTGTAGAAAAGTATCAAAAGTTTATTTTTGCTCAAAAATTATTCCAAGTTAATGGAGAGGCGCAAATTTTACCGGTTGGAAATATAATTGTCAGAAAAGAGATAACAGAAATGCACTTTAAATGTGATTTATTAAAGTGTAAAGGTGCCTGTTGTACTTTCGAAAGCCAATATGGAGCTCCGCTTAAATGGGAAGAAGTGGATTCTATTAAAGGGATTCTTTCTGAAGTGGTTGAATACCTACCTGAACTACATAAAAAAGAGATTGAAGAGAAAGGTTTTTACGAAGTAAATAATAATGAACCTTTGCTGAGAAGTATAAACAATCGTGCTTGTGTTTTTGTTTCGTATGAAAATGGAATTGCAAAGTGTTCCATTGAAAAAGCATTTCTTGATGGGAAGACAAATTTCAAGAAGCCAATCTCCTGTCACTTGTTCCCGATAAGAATTTCTGATTTCGGCGGTGATGTATTAAGATTTGAACATATGGAAGAATGTCAACCGGCAATTGAATTAGGTGAAAAGGAAAATACAACTGTTGCTGAATTTTGCGAGGAATCACTAAGCAGGTTGTATGGTAAAAAATGGTATTCACAATTTATGGAGTTAACGGGAAGGTAATATGCTTACACTCAGTCAACGATTATCACAACAGCAAAAACTCTCGCCTCAGCAAATTCAGTATCAGAAACTTCTGCAGCTCAATACACTTGCACTCGAACAAAGAATAAAAACAGAACTGGAACTCAACCCAATTCTTGAAGAAGAAATGGAACTATCACAGGAAACAGACGATAAAGAGAAAGATGGAGAAGATGATTATGAATCTGTAGAGGTAAAAGATCCTGATAAAGAAGAATTTGAATTAGAAGATTATATGAATGATGATAATTATGACCACGAAAGAATTTACAGGAATAGTGAAGATGAGCAGTATCATCCGATAGCGCCGGTAAGAGAATCATTGGCAGAACACCTGACCGAACAGTTAACAATGCTAAACCTCGATGAAAATTTATACAGGCTTGGATTAGAAATAATCGGAAACCTGGATGACAGCGGTTACTTGAAAAGAGGGTTGCCGGAATTATTAAATGAGCTTGAACTTTTTGAACATATAACAATCGATCCGGGAGAAGCCGAAAACCTTTTACAGAAAATTCAGCTGTTCGATCCGATAGGCATTGCAAGCAGAGATTTACAGGAATGTCTGCTTATCCAATTACGTGCAGATAAAGATGCTGATACTTATTACAAGTATCTTGCTGAAAAGATGTTATTAGAATTTTACGATGATTTTACAAAACGCAGATTCGAAATGCTAAAACAAAAAATGAATCTGTCTGATGAAACACTTCGCGAAACAGTACACTTCATCCAGGATTTGAATCCGAAACCCGGAGAGGGTAATATTGAATCAGCAGAGATGAACCAGATATCACCTGATTTTATTATAGAAAAAGTTGAAAACGATTATGTAATTACTTTGAACGACCGCTCAATGCCTTCTATTACAATTAGCAGGCAATATCTTGAAATGTTTGATAATAACAGGAAACGTGGAAAGAAATCACCGCGCGAAAAAGAAACTTATAAATTCCTTCGTGAAAAATTTGAATCGGCAAAATGGTTCATAGCATGCATTCAGCAGCGAAGGGAAACATTGATGAAAATTATGCAGGCAATTTTCCAGAGACAGTACGAGTTTTTTGAAAAAGGACCGAAAGCACTGAGACCGATGATCTATAAAGATATCGCTGAAGAAATTGGAATGGATATTTCAACAATCAGCAGAGTGGTAAATGGTAAATACGTTCAAAGTCTCCAGGGAATTCATGAACTAAAATATTTTTTCAGCGAAGGACTGTCGACTGATAGCGGTGACGAAGTATCTAACAAGCACATCAAGGAAAGATTAAAAGAAATAATAGATGGTGAAAATAAATTGAAACCATTTAGTGATGATAAGCTTGCAGAACTTCTTAATGATGAAGGAATTCATATCGCCAGAAGAACTGTTGCAAAATACAGGGAACAGCTAAGACTTCCGGTTGCAAGACTTAGAAAAGAACTTTGATTCATGTGTTCACCGATGTATTACTTATCATTTTCCTGTTTTCTTTATTTGCCTGCACGCATTCTCTTCTTGCTTCCGATAAAATAAAAACAATTTTTAAAGAAAAATTTGGTGAGTTGATTGCATTTTACAGGCTCATTTATAATCTATTTGCTCTTGGTTGCCTCTACCTTATTTATGAAATATCTCCTAAACCGCATTTAATAATTTATGATCTTCAAAACCCTTATGATGTGATTATTCTTATTCCACAGTTCATTTCTTTAGCCGGCATATTCTGGACGTTTAGGTATATTTGCTTCAGAGAATTTCTTGGTCTGGAACAGGTAAAAAGATTCATTCAGAAAAAATATACAACAGATCTTGATGAAGAATTTACACTTCAAATTGAAGGTCCTTACAGATATACAAGACACCCGTTTTATTTCTTTTCAATTACATTTTTACTTTTCAGACCGGTAATGGATTTGTTTTACCTCACATTTTTCGTTTCTGTTGTAGTATATTTTTATATCGGTTCTTATTATGAAGAGAAGAAATTAGTAAGATTATTTGGTAAGATTTATGAAAATTACAGGAACGAAGTGCCAAGAATATTCCCGGTAAGATTTTTCAAACCATATAATCGGAAGAATACACTTGAAGTTTGAATCAGGAGAAATAATGGATAAAAAAATAAGATCAACAACAATACTCGGTATTGTTCACAACGGAAAAGCTGCTCTTGGCGGTGATGGACAGGTTTCAATCGGTAATACAATTATGAAACACAATGCAATAAAAATCAGAAAACTTTCTGAAGGGAAAGTTATTTGCGGATTTGCAGGCGGTGCAGCAGATGCTTTTGCATTAATGGAAAGATTCGAAGATAAGCTTCAGCAGTACCGAGGTAATGTAAACCGTGCTGCAGTTGAGCTTGCAAAAGAATGGCGTACAGATAAAATACTTCGCCGGCTCGAAGCTATGCTTGCAGTTGTTTCAAAAGATACAGCACTTGTTGTTTCAGGTAATGGAGATGTTATTGAACCTGATGATAAAATTGTTGCAATCGGTTCAGGTGGAATGTATGCATTAGCAGCAGCAAGAATGCTGAAAAAATACAGCGAGCTTCCTGCAAAAAAAATTGCTGAAGAAGCATTACTAGTTGCTTCTGATATTTGTATTTATACAAATGATAAAATTAATGTTGAAGTAATTGACTAAGGAGATAAAGTTTAAAGATGAATGAAAGATCAATGAAAGAATTAACACCGAGCAGAATTGTTGAAGAGCTGGATAAATATATTATCGGTCAAACTGAAGCAAAACGTGCCGTAGCTATTGCACTGCGAAACAGGTGGCGAAGACAGCAGATAGAGAATACACTACGTGAAGAAATTCTTCCCAACAACATAATATTAATCGGACCAACAGGAGTTGGAAAAACCGAAATTTCCCGTCGACTTGCAAAACTTGCAGCTGCTCCGTTTGTAAAAGTTGAAGCTTCAAAATTTACTGAAGTCGGTTATGTTGGAAGAGATGTTGAATCGATGGTTCGTGATCTTACAGACTTTGCAGTAAATATGGTAAAAGCTGAAAAGACAAAAGAAGTTCATTCTAAAGCTGAGCATCTTGCAGATGAAAGAATTCTTGACATTCTAATTCCGCCGGTACGAAAACCACAACCGCAAACACAGCCTATTCAGGTTCAAACTCAGACCTCCGAACAACAGGTAAATGAAGATAGTAATTCGGAAGAATATCAGAACAAAAAAACCCGCGAGTGGATGAAAATAAAATTGAAGAACGGCGAGATGGATGAAAAGATGATCGAGTTCGATTCACAAGCATCACCTGCTATGGGGATGCAGGTTATGGGTCCGATTGGTATGGATGATATGGGAATCAACATACAGGAAATAATGGGCAACCTGATGCCGAAGAAAAATAAGAAAAGAAAAACGACAATTGCAGAAGCCAGAAAAATAATTGTTCAGGAAGAAGCTCAAAAATTAATTGATATGGAAGCGGTCCAGCGTGAAGCAATAAGAAGAGTTGAAGAATCAGGAATAGTTTTTATTGATGAGATTGATAAAGTTGCAAACAGCGGAAGTAAAGGACACGGTCCTGATATTTCGCGTGAAGGTGTGCAAAGAGATCTTCTGCCGATTGTTGAAGGGACAAATGTAAACACAAAGTACGGCGTAGTCAGAACAGATCACGTTCTGTTCATTGCATCAGGTGCATTTCACGTTGCAAAGCCGTCTGATCTAATTCCTGAATTGCAGGGAAGATTCCCAATACGTGTTGAACTTAACAGTTTATCCGAGGAGGATTTTGTTCAGATATTAACAACACCGCAGAATGCATTGCTTAAACAATATTCTGCTTTGCTGGAAACAGAAGGAGTTAAATTAAAATTTTCTGATGATGGAATAAAAGAGATTGCACGAATAGCCACAGAGGTTAACGATGCCGTTG
>JANWIS010000139.1 GCA_025449775.1 Ignavibacteriaceae bacterium | reverse complement strand
TATTCTGGTGAAGTCGAAGTTGAAATTCAGCCGGTTGATTATTTCTTAAGTCAAAATTATCCGAATCCATTTAATCCGTCAACCATCATCAATTACTCCATTCCTCAAGATGTTGATGTAACATTAAATGTTTACGATGTTATAGGAAATAAAATCTCCACACTTGTTGATCAGTTTCAGCAAGCAGGATCTTTTGATGTTGTATTCGACGGCTCAGGTTTATCAAGCGGAGTTTATTATTATCAGCTAAAAGCCGGTGAATTTACATCTACAAAGAAACTGATTTTAACAAAATAGTCTATTTTCGGAATTTATATAGAACAAAAAGGAGCTTCGGCTCCTTTTTTACTTACAAAAAACTGAATCACATTTTATACCTGAATTTTTATATCTTTGCCACAGTTAAACAAAAACCTTAAGTATGAAAGTAAATTACCTGTTAGCAATTCTGTTTTTATCATTCGTTTCAATTGTAGTAATTGCAAACATAAATGATACAAAACTAATTGGCTGTACCGAGTTGAATGGTTACGGTTGTGTTTGTCACACTGTTGAAAAGGATACTGCAGTTCACGTCTGGATAGAAGGCCCTGAATCATTATTAGTTGGACAAACAGGTTTTTATAGAATGTTCATGTCAGGCGGACCAGCACAAGCTGGAGGTTACAATGTTGCAGGTAGATTTGGTGAGATGGTTTTGGTAGATACATTTTCTCGTCAGCATCCGCTCGCAATGAATGAACTCACTCAGGCATTCTCACTTCCATTCCCTACCACACAAGATACAATTTACTGGGAATTCGGTTACACTGCTTTTGAAACTTCAACTAATTGGGATACACTTTATTCCTGCGGATTAAGTTTATTGTGGGATTCTATTCCCGATCATTATGACAGATGGAATTTCGGACCAAAATTCCCATTGAAAATTTTATCACCATCAGATGTAAATGCAAATGCTTTTCGTCCCGAAGATTTTGTTTTATATCAAAATTATCCGAATCCATTCAATCCTTCTACAAAAATTAAATTTACAATTCCGCAAAATGTAAAAAGCGAGAAGCAATACGTAACATTAAAAGTTTTTGATGTTTTGGGAAATGAGGTCGCAGTATTAGTGGATGAAGAAAAATATGCTGGTGATTACGAAATTGAATTTTCTCCCGGAACAGTTATTGAATATCAGGCATCCGGAATATTTTTGTATCAGCTTACTGTGGGAAGTTTAAGAGAAACGAAGAAGATGGTCTTCTTAAAATGATTTTTGAAAATTAAATGAAATGCTTGTCGGAAGGTTTTGCTGACTCATAAATCCAACCGAAAAATTCCAGCTCACTTCTTTTTCCAGACTTTTATTGTATGATGAAACCAATCTCGCAGCATTGATTGCACTTGCAACCCGGTTTAAAATTAATCCTCCAACAACAAAACGAATATCGTTACTAGTCTGTTCGCTTGATGACCACATCTCTCTGTAAGTTTCGCGTTCAGAGGATGTATTCCACTTCCAATAATAATTTACCGGGTTGTACATCTCATCAAAATTTCTTTCAAGAGCTTTTTCATCATTGTAACTATCAACGCTGGTATAGTTCCCGATAGTCGCATAATAATTCTCATCCTTATTGCTGTTTTCAACATCTGCGTGTGATGCTGCATAACTCATATAATTTTCTTCTTGCCAGCTTGAATAAGAATTCATCCCAATAAATGTTCCCCATAAAATTCCATCAGCAATTGTAAAATATTTTCCGACGTTGTAAGAATCGGCATAAAGTTCACCCATCCCCGGCAAAAGCAGAGAATATAGAACTCCTAATCCAACACTTTTCTTTTCCTGTTCAACTGCTGAATTAAAGTCAGGATTGACTTCGTTGGCAAAATTCAGCTCTTGTTTAACCGATGCTTTAAGTTCCTGGATAGATTTATAATTATTTGATTGAGGAAATATTGTTGAGGAAAGAAATAACAGAGTCAGCAGAAATATCTTCATAATTTTTACTTTAATTTTAAGCTACTGAAGTGACTAAGTCAATTGAATTTTTTGTGGATAAAATCTCACCATCGCAAACCTCGCTGTCTAAATAATGAAGATCGACAGGGCACAGACTACCTGTAAATGATTCATCATATTGTGCTCGTACTCTTATATAATTTGAAGTAAAGCCTTGCATCCAGCCATCATTTTTGGAATGTTCAAAGAGTACTTGTTGCTGTGTCCCCGACATCTTTTTATAGAATGCTTTTCTTTTTTCTTCACTTAAAATTCTAAGCAGGTTATTTCTTCTTTTCCTTTCCTGGAAGTCAACTTTTCCGGGAAGAGTAATTGCTTTCGTATCAGGTCTCTCAGAATAAGTGAAGACATGAAGATAAGTGACAGGAAGATCACGGAGAAAATTATAAGTGTGAATAAAATCTTCTTCGGACTCACCGGGAAAACCTACAATCACATCAGCACCGATTCCTGCATCGGGGATTTTGTTTTTTACTTTGCCGATCAGGTTTTGATAATCTCCGGCAGTGTATCTTCTCTGCATTGCTTTAAGAATTTTTAGATTGCCGCTTTGAAGCGGGATATGAAAATGGTTGCAAAGTTTTTCTGATCCTGCAACAAGATCTAGAATTTCATCTGTCAAAAGATTCGGTTCTATTGAACTAATTCTGATCCTGAACTCATCATCGATTTTTATTAATTCATTTAAAAGTTCAAATAAATTTGTATCCAGAGATTTTCCATAATCGCCAACATTTACTCCGGTTAAAATAATTTCTTTATAACCGGAATCGAGCAATTGTCTGAATTCATTGATGACTTTATCGGGAGAAAGGCTTCTGCTTGTACCACGTGCAAGTGGAATTGTACAGAAAGAGCAGCTATAATCGCAGCCATCCTGGATTTTAAGGAATGCTCTTGTTCTGTTGTCTGCTTCTGTTGAATGGGCGATTCCAAATTCTATCAGATTTTCAGCCGGAGAAACTGAAATGCATGTCAATTCTTTTTTATTAAAATTATCGATATAGGAAAACAGGTTAAACTTCTCATTGCTTCCTAAAACCAAATCAACTCCATCTATTTGTGCAATTTCATCCGGACGAAGTTGTGCATAACAGCCTGTAACAATTATAAAAGCTTCAGGATTTTGTCTGAGTGCTCTTCTTATTAACTGCCGGCATTCTCTTTCTGCTGATTCTGTTACTGAACAGGTATTGAAAACATATATATCTGACTTGTCTTCAAACCGGGTTATTTCAAATCCTCTGCCAAGAAATTGATTTCCGATTGAAGAAGTTTCAGAAAAATTTAATTTACAGCCGAGTGTATGGAATGCTACTTTTTTTTGCATAGTCAACATTAAAAAGAAAAGCGGGAGTAAAACCCGCTTCTCAAATTTATTGATATGGAATTACTGCGGTTCTTCGTTTTTCTTTTGTTCAGAGCTTTCCTGAACTTCAAATATCGGGAATTCAGAAGTATCGATTACACCGGTTTCAGCATTCTTTATGCTGTCGATTGTAACTTTTTCAAGCTTGTGCCTGTTAATATAGTCCTGAATTTCATTATCCGCTTTATCTTTTAAAGCTCCAATTGTACTTAGTACAATTTTTTTATTGCTCTTATCGAACTCAATAACTTTAACAGGCAGAACAGCATCAACAGGGAAATGGTTTGCAAGATTTTTTAGTTTTGAAGTTGAAAGCTGGTTTGATGGTACAAATCCATCAACACCTTCCGGTAATTCAGCTATCAATCCTTTTTCAATTATTCTTACAACTTTTCCTTCTGTGCTGGTTCCTATGGCAAATCTTTTTTCGAATGTATCCCATGGATTTTCAATTATCTGTTTATGACCGAGTGATATTTTTCTTGATTCGATATCAACACCAAGAACAACTACTTCAAGTGATTCACCGCGCTTAACAACTTCACCGGGATGACGGATTTTTTTTGTCCACGACAAGTCAGAGATATGAACAAGACCATCAACACCGGGTTCAAGTTCAACAAACACTCCGAAGTTTGTAAGATTACGGGCAATACCTGTATGTCTTGAACCAACAGGATATTTCACCATCAATGTTTGCCATGGATCTGGTTCAAGCTGCTTAATACCGAGAGATATTTTTTTCTCATCTTTATCAAGACTGAGAATCACTGCTTCGACTATTTGTCCCATTGCAACTACCTGTGATGGATGCTTGATGTGCTGTGTCCAGCTCATTTCGGAATTATGAATCAGACCTTCAATACCTTTTTCAATTTCTATAAATGCACCGTAGTCAGTTAGAGAAACCACACGTCCTGAAACTTTATCACCAATATTGTATTTCTCTTTAATTTTTTCCCATGGATGCGGAAGAAGTTTTTTAAGACTAAGTGAAATTCTTTTTTTAGCTTCATCAAAATCAGTTACAACAACTTTTAAAGTTTCATCTAACTTTACAATTTCATTAGGATGGTTGATTCTGCCCCAGCTAAGATCAGTTATGTGAACTAATCCGTCAACGCCTCCGAGATCAACGAAGACACCAAAATCAGTGATGGCTTTTACAACGCCTTCAAGAATTTGTCCGCGTTCGAGACTCTCAAGAATTGCTTTCCTCTGATCAGCTATTTCTTCTTCAATAAGTACTTTGTGGGATACTACAACGTTTTCGGTAGGGATATTTACTTTAACAACTTTCAGATCCATATGTTGTCCAACAAGAGCGTCAAAATCTCTTATTGGTCTGATATCAATTTGTGAACCTGGTAGAAAAGCTTCCATACCTATAAGGTCAACAACCATTCCACCTTTAATTCTTTTAACGATCTTACCCTGGATAACTTCACCTGTATCGTGAGCCCGTATAACTTTATCCCAAATTCTTAAAAAATCAGCTCTTGATTTACTGAGAACAAGATTACCTTCCTGGTCTTCTACGCTTTCAAGAACTACTTCAATTTCCTGCCCGACTACCAGCATTGACTCATCATTAAATTCGCTTTTAGGAATTGTTCCTTCTGATTTAAATCCAACATCGATTATTACATTATCATCCTGAATCCGTACCAATCTTCCCTTGACCAATTCACCTTCCTTAACATCTCTGAAAGATTCGGTGTACAGACTGGCAAGTTCCGTAAATTCTTCCTGCGTATAATCAAAAGCATTAAATTTATTTTTTGCTTTCTCGAATTCTTCTGTAACATTGGTTGTCTTTTCTTTCACACCGGCTGTCATTTATCCTCCTGAACTAATGAAATATTTTATTGTTAAAAGCCAGAATAACAATAAAGATATCTATGTTTATTTGAACATGATTAATTAGCTGGCTTACTCTGTTTTAATATCTAAATTAATATTCTTTTGTTTTGCTTTTTCTTTTACTTTATCTAAAATTAAATTTATCTGTTCATCTATCGTTATTTTCGTTGTATCGATAACAACCGCATCCGGAGCTTTTGTTAATGGGCTGTCGGTTCTGCTGGAGTCTATTTTATCCCTGCTTGACAAATTATTTTTTATATCATCGACAACTACTTCTGAACCATTATCAATGTATTCTTTAGTTCGACGGATGGCTCTTGTATCCAGTGAAGCAGTTAAAAATATTTTAACATCGGCATCCGGAAAAACCACCGTTCCGATATCTCTTCCTTCCATAACCACACCTTGATCTTTTCTGCTCATTTCTCTCTGTTTCTCAACAAGCAGTTTCCTCACGTCACTTATCCTGCTAACATCACTCACATGACGATTTACCTGATCTGATCTTATTTCTTTCGAAATATCTCTGCCATTAAGCAGAATAATAATTCCCGATTCATCAAACCTAAGTTCAAGTTTGCTTATCCTTGCCAGTTCAACAATTTTCTTTTCATTACCAATGGCTTCGTTTTCCAGCGCAATGTAAGTTACTGCCCGATACATTGCCCCGGTATCAATGTATAAAAAACCTAATTTTTTTGCGATAAGCTTAGCCGATGTGCTTTTTCCTGAACCGGCAGGACCATCAATTGCGATGATAAGTCCTTTTGACATAGGCCGTAAAAATATTCAATAATTAAATTAAAACAAAAGAATTTTGTGCAGACCTGTTTGCTTAGAAACTTGTGAAAAAGTTGGAATAAATCAAGATTAAACGATTTTTTCGCCGCCTAATTCTTTAATAACAATATCTTCATATGCATTTTGTGATTTCTCAAGAATAAGCTTGATTGAAGCAGCTGGATTTGAATTGGGTAAAGATTCTTTATTTGAACTGCTCAGAATGAAATTAAGCCTTCGTCCAAAATATTCTTCAGATTTTTTAACCAGATATTTTTCATGCAGTTTAAAAG
>JANWIS010000138.1 GCA_025449775.1 Ignavibacteriaceae bacterium | reverse complement strand
TTTTGATGTCAGTTATTTCAGTCATCATCATTTCATCAATATGCAAACGACCGGCAGTATCAATTATCAAAGTATCGAAATTATTCTCTTTAGCAAATCTCATTGCCTCTACAGCAGTTTGTTTTGCTTCGGGCTGCTGAAGTGAAAAAACCGGGATATCAATTTTTTCTCCAAGCTGTTTTAGTTGTTAGATAGCAGCTGGTCTGTAAACATCGGCTGCAGCAAGAAGAACTTTTCGTTTTTGTTCTCTTAATCTTTTAGCAAGCTTGGCACAAAATGTTGTTTTACCTGAGCCCTGCAAACCGACAACCATTATTGCTGTTGTGCCGGATGGATTCAATTTCAATTCAGTATGAGATGAACCGAGTAGAGCAACTAATTCATCGAAAATAATTTTCGTAATGAGCTGACCGGGGGTAATTGAAGATATAACTTCTTTACCCATTGCCTTTTCAGTTACCTTCTCAATAAACTCTTTCGCCACTTTATAATTAACATCGGCATCAAGTAGAATACGGCGAATTTCCCTGAGAGAATCAGAGATATTATTTTCAGTTAGTCTTCCCTGACCTCTGATTTTCTTAAGTGCGTTCTCTATTTTTAGTGATAAATCTTCAAACATTTTTTTGCTTAGAATTTAAAGGACTAAGATTTAGGATTAGGATTATTACGAGCTGGCTTTTAGAGCATTAGCTCCGGAAACTATTTCCAGAATCTCTTTGGTGATTGCTGCTTGTCTTTCTTTATTGTATGTCAGGTTTAATAATCGGATCAAATCGCGCGCATTAGTGGTTGCATTATCCATTGCCGTCATCCGGGCAGCGATCTCTGCTGCATTCGATTCAAGAAATGCTCTCCAGATCTGAGCCTTTAAATGTTTAGGGATGAGGTATTGAAAAATTGATTCCTGATCAGGTTCGAAAATATAGTTCGGCTGATGCCGCTTTTCTTCCTCATCGTTTTTAATTAAAGATATAGGAAGAAGTTGAGTCTTAACAATCTTCTGCTGAATTAAAGAAACAAATTCATTATATACTATTACTATCCTGTCTATATCACCGTTTAAATATATTGGTATTAATTCATTATAAATTTCAAGAGAGGATTGGAAGTTAAGTGATGAGAAAATGCCGACTCTTTTTCCTAAAATATTAAAATCCCTTTTGCTAAAATATTCTGATGCTTTCTTGCCTATCGTATAAACTTTTATTAATCCATTCTGATTTTTCAACTCGTCATTAATATAATTCACAGCTTCTTTAATAATGTTTGTATTGAATGCACCGCACAATCCTCTGTCGGCTGTAACAACAATAACTGCTGTGTTCTTATTATCACGTTTGGAGAAGAATGGATTTGAAAATAATAAATCATCTGTTGCAAGATGTGAAAGCATTTCACCGATTTTATTTGCATAAGGACGTGCATTAACAATTTGCTGCTGAGCACGACGTAGCTTTGCGGTGGCAACCATCTTCATTGCTTTGGTAATTTTCTGCGTGCTTTTTACACCAACTATTCTTCTTTTTATATCTCTAAGTGTTGCCATCTGATATTTACTATGTGCTCTTTTTGAATACCTTTAAAAATTCTTGTGCTGCAGAATTAATTTTTTCTTCCAGGTCTTTGGAAATATCTTTTTCCTTTTTGAGACTGTCAAAAATATTTTTATGCTTGACTTCAAAGAATTCAACAGCTTCTTTTTCAAATCTTTTAACATCCGGTACCGGGATTGAATCCATAAATCCGCGAGTTCCTAAAAATATGCTGATGATTTGTCTTTCAACTGTTATTGGAGCGTACTGTCCTTGCTTTAACAATTCAACAAGTCGTGCACCTTTATTAAGTGTTCTGAGTGTTGATTGATCTAAGTCTGAACCGAATTTTGCAAATGCTTCCAGCTCTCTGTATTGAGCTAGATCAAGTTTAAGTGAACCGGCAACTTTTTTCATTGCTTTTATTTGTGCATTACCTCCGACACGGGAGACAGAAATTCCAACATTTATTGCGGGTCTTACACCTGAATTGAATAAGCTCGATTCAAGATAAATCTGTCCGTCAGTAATTGAAATTACGTTCGTTGGGATGTAAGCTGAAACGTCTCCCTGCTGAGTTTCGATTATTGGTAAAGCTGTTAAACTTCCTCCTCCAAGATCATCACTTAACTTTGAAGCTCTTTCCAGTAATCTTGAATGCAAATAAAATACATCACCGGGATAAGCTTCTCTGCCAGGCGGTCTTCTCAGCAATAAAGATAGTTCGCGGTAAGCGGCAGCTTGTTTTGATAAATCATCATAAATAACTAACGCATGCTTTCCGCTATCACGGAAATATTCTCCTAATGTTGCCCCGGAATATGGTGCAATGTACTGGAGAGGAGCTGGTTCCCATGCAGATGCTGTAACAATTGTTGTGTAATCCATTGCGCCTTGTTCATAAAGTTTAGCCACAACTTGTGCAACTGTTGAACTCTTCTGACCAATTGCTACATATATACAGTAAACTGGTTTTACCCCGAGAGATTTTGATTCTTCTGTGTGTGTGTATTTTTGATTTATGATAGTATCTATTGCAACTGCTGTTTTTCCAGTTTGACGATCACCGATAATTAATTCTCTCTGACCTCTTCCAATCGGTATCATAGCATCAACTGCTGCAATACCTGTTTGCAATGGTTCTTTAACTGGCTGTCTTTGAATTACACCAAGAGCTTTTCTTTCGATTGGAAGAAATTTTTTTGCCTTTATTGCACCCTTTCCATCAATCGGAGTTCCAAGTGGATTAACAACACGGCCAAGCATTTCCTCACCAACTGGAATTGATGCAACTTTCTTAGTTCTCTTTACATTATCACCTTCTTTAACTAATGAACTTTCACCGAAAAGAACGCAGCCAACACTGTCTTCATCTAGGTTCAGAACCATTCCGATTACATCGTTTGGAAATTCAACAAGCTCGCTTGCCATAACTTTACTCAGTCCATAAACACGTGCAATACCGTCACCAACCTGCAGTACGGTTCCTACGTCATAAACATCCACTTCACTTTCAAAACCTGAAAGCTGTTTTCTTAATATCGCCGATATTTCATCAGGTCTTACTTCAGCCATAAATAAATTCCTTTTAAACTTTCTTCTTTAATTAAACGAAACTTCACCGGATAAAAATTGTTTTCTTAAAACTTCCAGCTGATGTCTGATTGATGCATCATAAAGTGTATCACCTGCTTTAGCAATAAATCCTCCCACAAGATCCTGCTTTATATTGAAACTAAGCCTGACTTTTTTGCTCAGAATATTTTCGAGCTTTTCCTTCAATACTTTTTTTTGTTCCTCAGTAAACTCAGAAGCAGCAGTAACTACAACTTCGGCAATTCCCTGATGTTGATCATGTAATTCTAAAAACCGGTTACTGATTGACAGCAGCAAACTTTCTCTTCTTTTGGAAACAATGAACTCAAGGAATTTAACTGAATCTTTGGAAATATTCTTTTGAAATACTTCTTTCAAAATAGAAAGTTTTTTTTCCGGTCTGATGACAGGATTTTCGAGCATTAATTGTAATCGCCAGTTCTGATTCAGAATTTTGACGAGATACAGAATATCTGAAGAAACATTTTCAAGATTTTTTTTATCAAGTGCAGTTTCCAAAAGAGATTTTGCATACCTATGTGATACTCTGAAATCCGACATATTAATTCTTTTTTACTTCACTCAGATATTTATCAACAACCCTTTTAGTCTTCTGAGGATCGAGTGATTCCTTAATAATTTTTTCTGCCGCACTTACTGCAATTTCTGCAACCTGAACTTTTAGTTCTTCAAAGGCGGCATCTTTTTTTCTCTGAATCTCCAAAGCTGCATCATCAACAATTTTTTTAGCCTGCGCTTTACTTTCTTTTATCATTTGTTCTTTCAGCGATTCAGCGTAAGTCCTGCTCTGTTCAATTATCTTTTTAGATTCTTCTCCTGCCTTTGCAAGATTTGCCTGATTTTCATCCAGAATTTTTTTCGCTTCATCTTTAGCTTTTTCTGCTTGTTCTAACGCTTGCTTTATGTCATTCTCGCGCTTATCCAATGCAGTAATAATTGGTTTCCAGGCAACCTTCTTTAATAATAACAACAGAACAATGAATGTTACTACGGTCCAAATCATCAGACCGGGATTAACATCCATCAGTCCACCACCACCGCTTTCAGACACCAGAACAGCAACTAAAAAATTAAAGTGCATTTTTACCTTCCAGGTAGTTGTTATTTTTAGTTACGCTTTTAGTTCGAGAAGTATGCAGATAACAAGTCCGAAGAAAGATAATCCTTCAATCAGAGCAGCAGCAATAATCATTGAAGTTCTGATTGCTCCAACTGCTTCAGGCTGTCTGCCAATTGCTTCCATAGCTGAACTTGCAAGTTTACCAATTCCAAGTCCGCCGCCGATTACAACCAAGCCAGCTCCTATGCCGGCTGCTAACCATGCTAAATCCATTTAAGTACTCCTTTAATGTTTTATGATAAATTAATGTTCCTGATGCACTGCCATTCCTATAAACAAGGAAGTAAGCATTGTGAAAATATATGCTTGCAATAATGCTACAAGTATTTCTAAAAGATAAATGAAAACTGCAAATGCTACTGAGATGGGTGCAATAAAAATTGTTCCCATAAAAAATATTAATCCTATGAGTGCTAATATCACAATGTGACCCGCGATCATATTTGCAAAAAGTCGTATTGCTAATGCGATTGGCTTGGTAAATAATCCGAGCACTTCCACCGGAATCATTAATGGAAGAAGCCAAACAGGAATTCCATGTGGTACCAATCCTTTAAAGTAACCGAAAAAACCATTATGCCTTATCCCTCCTAGCTGTATCATTAGAAAGGAAAGAAGTGCAAGTGTTGATGTAACAGCAATGTTGCTTGTGAATGTAGCTGAGAATGGAATTAGTCCAAGAAAATTTCCAAAAAGTATAAAGAAGAAGAGAGTTAATAAATACGGAAGAAACTTATGATAATTTTTACCCAAGGTAGGTTCTGCAATTTCATCCCGAACAAAAATTATAAATATTTCAAAAAAGTTGGCAAGTCTTCTTGGTATTACCGACTTTTTATAATTTCTTGCAATACTTAGAAATGTAATGAAAACCAGAATTGCAGCAATTAACATGAAGACAACATGCTTGGTCGGAGTAATATCGATTCCAAATACCAGCGGAAATTGAGGAATATGAACATAACCTAAAAACGGCAGCTCAATCTCTCTTCCATCAACAATATGATGCATAATCCAGTCGCTGTCGGGTGCTCCAGATTTTTGAAGTGTATCGACAGGTACTGCCAGAGTATCTATTTTACTACTGACCGCCAAATTGGTTAATTCTCCTCGAATTCAGATAAAAAATTTCGACTATTAAATAAAAAATATAAAAAAAGAAGACTGAAAATATAAATCCGGCTTTAGTTATTTCCAAAAAAATAAGCACATAAACAACAATGGAAAGTATTAATATCAGCCTTATTAAAAGCCCTCCCCACAGCACAATTAAAAACAATTTTTGCGAACGTTTTATACTGAATTTGATAGATGATATCCCGATGATAAAGTTTAATAACGAAATTATTACCCCGGTTAAAACTGATTTATAAAAGATGGATGAGATTATCGAAGTTAAATAGAGAATTGACAGTACGGATAGGATAATAAATGTACCAAGAGTTCCTGTTATTATTGGCAGCTTTTCATTTTTCATCGTTTCCGGCTTTCAGCACAGATTTAATGAAAGTGTACAAACCTGCAAATACACCAAGGAATGCAAAAACAATTGTTAGTATGGGTTTGGTCAAGAATTGATCATCTAACCAAATGCCCAAAAACACCATAACAATAACTGTAACAGCAAGCTGAAGACCTAAGCCAAGATAAGGACCAACTCCTTTATAGAAATTACTGGCACCTTTTATTTTATCAGGTTCCAGTTTCATTTAATTAATTAAGAAGGAGTTGAAAATGATTTAGGAGATTCTTTGGATTCACTCATATTGCTTTTACCTTCAAACCTTGCACCGGCTTCAACAACCAAAATCTTTGTGAAGATATCACCTTTTAAATTAGCTTTATCTTCGAGTGTAAGTTTGTCTTTTGCATTGATAGAGCCAACGACTTTTCCGCCAATTGTAACTGATTGTCCGTTTATCTGTCCTGAAACTTCTCCTTGTTCTCCAACAGAAACATTACTTTGAGATATAATATCTCCCTGTATTGAACCGTCAACTCTGATGCTTCCACCGCTTGTTATCTTACCTTCAAGTTTAACACCATGACTAATTATAGTGATGTCTCCTGAATCTCCATTCATAGATCTGTCTTTCAAATTGTGTTCCTCCTTATTAGTTCTTGATTAACAGTTTTTCAGGGTCAATGGGCTGACCATTTTTCCATATTTCAAAATGCAGATGAGGTCCTGTAGTTGCTAAACCGCTGTTTCCACTCTGAGCAATAAGCTCACCCTGTTTAATTATCTCTCGTTCTCTTTTAAGAATAAGCGAACAATGTTTATAGATACTTATATAACCATCTGTATGATTGATAATTAGCACATGACCATAGTCGGTTGTATAACCAGAAAAGATTACAAATCCTCCGGCAGCAGCATAGACAGGCGTTCCATCTTTCACAACAATATCAATTCCCTGGTGACCTTTTTCAGGGTTAAATCCTCTGCTAATATATCCATTAACAGGGAAAATGAAAAATATAGAATTATCATCCTGCTTATTAAAAATAAAATTCACGATGTTCAAAATTGAACTAAATATGTTTCCTTCAACCGGAGTTTTATAGAATTGCTCAACTGAATCAGGAAAAATATTTAGCGTATCTGCAAGTGTGGAATCACCAAGTACCAGTGCATATTTCAATCTCTGGTTAGCCGATCTAAGCAACTGCAATTCTTTAGCAAGGAAATTTACTTTTTCATTTAACTCTTCCAGGTTTTTAATATCTTCAGAATTTGGAACAATGCTTCCGGGTAAAAAATCACTGCCAACTCCTGAAACACTAAAGAGGTAATAACCTGAAACAGCTACAATCACAGTGTATAATATTATGAAAAGGTAAAGCTTAAAGGCAGTGAGTTTCCTAGATCGTGTCTGATGCGATGTATGATCGGGAACAACTATTAATGAAAAACTTTTTAAATTTTTTAAATACTTGAATATGGACATAATTCTAAAATATTGTGTTGTTTAAATTATATTAATTTAATTGAAGTACTGTAATAATTCTAAATAATTAATTGAGCCTTCTCTAACTAATTTTGGTTCACTATTGGTCAAATCGATTATAGTAGAAACAATTTTGGGAGATGTTTGATTATGATAAAAAACTGCATCAACTCTTTTTGAAAAATTTTCAATTATCTGTTTTATATCAACTAATGGTTCACTACCGCTTGTATTAACGCTTGTCGAAACTAATGGTTTTTTTATTTTCATCAGAAGCTTTTTACAAAATTCATCATCAGGAATTCTTACCGCAATTGTATTAAGTCCTGTAATATCAATTGATTTTTTATTCAACTTAAAAATAACCGAGACAGGACCAGGCCAAATTTTTTGAAGAAAATTGATGTGCTGTTCATATTTAATTTCAATATAGTTAAATAAAGTTTCAAATTCGGAGAGAAGCCAGATAAATTGTTTGCTTTCTTCCCTTCCTTTTATCTCTGAAATTCTTCTTGCAACATTCTTATTAAACGGATTTCCGCCAATGCCATAAATTGTATCTGTTGGATAAATAAAAATTTTTCCTGAATGAAATAATTCGACTGCCAATGCTAATCCGGCTTCAGGTTCTTTTTCAAGATCGATATTTTTTTTGACGTCGTTATACAACTTTAATTAATTTTTCTGCCTTCTCGATTACTTTTTGCGGATATAACAACATTCCACAATCAAAAGTGTTAAGCGGACAGGAATTAAATCCGTGAATTCCACACGGTTTACATTCAAGTCCATTCAAACTTATATAATCACTTTTAGAATTGTAAGGATAAAATCCGAACTCGGGAACAGTTGAACAATAAATTGTAAGTACGGGAATATCGGCACACATTCCGAGATGAGTTGGAGCACTGTCATTGCAAACTAATAAACCGGAACTTTTAAGTAATTCAACTGTTTCAATGAACGAAAAATTACCGGCGGCATTATGAACTTTTTCCAGATTATCAAACTGAAGTTGGGAACAAAGATCTTTATCCTCCGCTCCGCCTATCAATACTAGCTGATATTTTTTTTGAACGAAATATGTGATTATCTCCTTAAAGTATTTTAACGGATATTTTTTTGTTTCCCACTTTGAACCCGGTGCAATCGCTATAAATTTTGAAATATTTTTTTCTGCTAAATATTGAGAAACTTTTGTTTCAGATTCAGGAGATACTTTTACTTCAGGTTGAATGCGCCAGTTATCCATTTCAGAACCAGGATTAATAAATTCCAGATTCCTTCTAACTTCATGTGCCGAGGGAATGTATTTAACAGGATTTTTATACACGAATTTTAAACTACTGCTGTCAAATCCGTAACTCTCATTTACATTTAGTCCCAAAACAATTAACGAAGATCGCAGTGAGCGATGCAAAGAATAAACAATATTATAATTTCTTCTTCTTAGTTCTTTGATAAATTTTATTAATGAAAATATTGATTTCTGCTTATCTTTTTTATCAAGCACAATAAATTCATCAACATAAGCCGAAGCTTTAAATATTTCCTGTGTAGCCGGAATACAGAGAACTTCAATAGAAAATCCAGTTTTACTTTTTTTCAGCTCCTGGATAAATGGCAAAGTAAGTATTGCATCGCCGGGAAATGCAGTTTGTATTATAAGTATTTTTTTTTGCTCACTCATTCAATATTTCCACCTTTTGTGCATCCAGAGCCACTGTTCAGGGTTTTCGCGAATTATTTTTTCAAGATATGATGTATGTCTTTGACTCAGTTCCCTGATTTTTTCTTCTTCATTTTCAGGCAGATCGCTTTGTGGAATTTCAACCATTACAGTTTTATACAAGAAGTTTTTATCTCTTACAGGAATTCCGTAAAGGATTGGAGCCCCGGTTTTGAGTGCTAATGCAGCAGGTCCGGTATAAACTGAAACCTGCCTGTTAAAAAAATTTACTTTAACTCCTTCTCGTGGTCCACGTTGATCAGCTACCATTGCAGTAATTTTTTTTTCTTTGAGTGTCTGGTATGTTTTTCTAATAGAGATCCCAAGCGGAACTACCTCGTTACCAAATTTTGTACGGCGGTCGTTCATCCATTTATATACTAATGTATTTCTCAACGGTTTTACAATTACGGATACAGGAAGCGCGATTTGTAATGCAACTGAAATTGCGATTAACTCCCAATTGCCAAAATGAGCTGAAAGTAAAATCACTCCTTTACCTTTATCATAATTTTTTATTATCAATTCAGGGTTACTGCATTGGACTGAATCAATTAATTCCTGCTTCTTTAAATAAGGAAGACTCATGATTTCAACGAGCGTAATTGCAAAGCTTTTATATACTTGATAGGCTAATTTCTTTATATCTGCCTGATCTTTTTCAGGAAAAGCAATTTCCAGATTCTGAATTACAACTTTTTTTCTTATCGGGATAATATAGAAAAAAAGAACAGCCAGAAGGTATGCAAATCTTCTCGCAAGATTTACACCAAACAGCCGGAAAAGTCCGCTGAAGAAGATAAATATTATATATTCTAATCTATTTTTCATTCGGTTGAAAATAATGCAGCAAAAATAGACAAAGAATTATAATAAAGATGAATAAGTCAAAAAAATGATTATACTAACGCAGTTTTGTTGATGTGGTATTTAGTTTATTTGTCATGGACGATTTTTTTGTTAAGCTGAACGAGCACTTCAGATTTATCATAATTAAAATTTATAAATATCTTTCCTGTTATTTTATTTCGTAAGCAGAATTACTTGACTAACGAATGGCAATCCTTCTTGTCCAGTATTCATCTCTCAACTCACCACGTTTAGTGGAATGTAAAAGCTGGTAATCCGAAAAACCTGTAATATCACCGAAAATAAAAATGACACCGCCTTCTAAGTTTTCATAACTCCAGATTTCGTATGGTCTTGTTTCTGTTTCATTTGGATATCTGTCTATTTGCGTCGGCTCATCATATACGAGGAGAACTCTGCCTCTATCAGTTCTCCATCCTTCTTTATTTAGTGTAGAGAATTTTACATTACATTCATCAACACGCTTCAAATAATTCTGATAGTTTGCATTTCTATCATCATCAGGATACTCATCACGGGCTTTCCAGAAATTATACATAAATTCTTTTTTACCGTCTAAAGTTGTGAGTGCTTTATACTGATTCTGTTCGGTAATTGAAGCAAGGTATTTTGATTTTGCAAAAAGATCATCAAGCTCTTCTTCAGACATTGCGCCAAACGAAGTGCTTATTACAGGTGAGACTGATTGTTGAAAAGTATCAGAAACTACAACACTTGGATTATATACAAAAAATCTTTTTGAAGATGATACTCCATAATTCGCAACACTATCTATCAGATTAATTCTGAGCGTATATGTATCGGTTGGCAATTTATGTGCTTTTACCATTCCTACTTCCACCCTGGAATTAACCGACTTATTAATTTTTTTATTTTTTGAGCTTACCAATTGCCCCCGTGAATTAATAACCATTTCATCGAGTCTTATATCAGTTTGTGATGGTTGAGACTGAAGATTGTAAAGCTCAGTATAATAAAAAAGCACAGGTTGATTATCTCCACATATAGAGGCAGGCAAAGGAGTGATTTCATAAGTGTTCTTATAAAAAATGGAAGATGTGTTTTCACTTTCAGGAATAATATTAGATGCAAGCTGAATATCGCTTAAAGCTGTGCTAACTTTCAGAAACGGATCAACATTTAAATACTCTGTAATTTTCTTTGCCGTTGCCGGATTATTTGCATCAGAACCGGCTACATTTACTTGATACGATCCTTTATTTATAACAAACCCGATAACACCTATCAGACTTCTGTTAAGCTGAGATGAATCGGCAATTTCATTTGAAACGATCCAATTCTTATCAATAATTTTTTCAGAGGAGGATGAATCAGAAATTTCAATTTTAAGTATCCCTTCCACATAGTCAACAGAATCTGTATCAATAAATTGTAAATCAGCCTGATTGAATGAATAATAAAACTCAACGTAGTTAGACAACGAATCAAATCCGAACTGAGCATAGTCGAATTCAAAATTTATTTGTTGAGCATAGTTAAAATGCAGACAGAAGAAAAATGGTAGTGCAATTAATAATTTCGTCATAAAAATTTAAAATATTTCGGGATAAAAATAAAAAAGCGTCTATTGTAAATTCAACAGACGCTTTTTTCCTTGATATTTCTTTTTACTGGAAGTTTA
>JANWIS010000137.1 GCA_025449775.1 Ignavibacteriaceae bacterium | reverse complement strand
TATAATGGCTATGATTGTGAAGGTGAATGAATTCAGACATCGATAATAGAAATAATTATTTTTTTTAATTGAATCAGTTCAGGTGAAGGAAAATAATTTTACCTGAACGACCGTTTTTTAGTTGTAACTTACAAGAAAAAAATTATTATGAGTTAACGGCCTGTATGCCCGAAACCACCGCTTCCCCTTGAAGTATTGTTAAGCTCTTCAGCTTCAACAAAATCTGCTTTGTAGACTTTCGAAATCACAAGCTGGGCAATCCGTTCGGCAGGTTGAATAATAAAATCTTCCTTGCCAAAGTTAATAATTATTATTTTTATTTCCCCTCTGTAATCAGAATCAATTGTTCCCGGGGAATTTAAAATTCCAATTCCATGCTTAGCTGCAAGTCCGCTTCTCGGTCGAACCTGAATTTCATAACCATAAGGAATTTCAACAGAGATATTTGTCGGCACCATTTCAATTGCAGAATGTGGAAGTGTTATTGGTTTTTCAAGAGCTGCATAAACATCCATCCCGGAACTTCCCTTTGTAGCATAAGAAGGAAGCGGGATATTATTAAAATGTTTGTTCAGTCTTTTAAACTTAATCTCAATACGTTTTTCCATTATTTTTTTCCGGTGAATCTTTCAGCAAATTTTCTTCTCAGCATCCTGATCTCATTCCTGTTTACTGCTATGAAATAAATATATAATACGAATAAAACTAAAAGAATTATTTTATAAACAAAAAATAATTTGCTTACTGACTGAAGGTAATAAAATAAAACTCCAACAAGAATCACTGCTGATAAAATATGCCCGATTCTTTTCAACTCGTATCTAATCTGGAAAAATTTTTGTGCAACATAGTAGTAACCTGCAGCCATAACAAAATAACTTGTAAGAGCTGCTAATGCAGCTCCGGTAATATTTAATATGGGAATAAAAACAAAGTTTGAAACAACGCTTATTACTGCACTCAAACCAGTAATAATAGGAATATATAAGCTCTTTTCCTCAATATATATTCCTGCTGAAAAGATATTGTGCATTCCATTTATAAGAAACGCCAGTAGAATAATAGGAACAATATGAAGACCCGACCAGTACTCTTCCCCAATTAAAGAATAACCACCAACTTTTATTTGTGCGAGATCAAAAATGAATAATGATAGAAAAATTAATATAATACTTCCAACAAGGGTAAAGTAAGTAAGCACTTTTGAAAACATTTCCTTAGCCTTCGGATCGTTAGCATTTTGCAGGAAAAAAGGCTGCCATGCATACTGGAACATACTTACAAACAGCATCATAAAAATTCCGAGTTTGTAATTTGCTTTATAAATACCAACGGTTTTTAAATCAGTCAGCTTTTCAAGTATAGGAACATCAATTACCTGTACAAACATTACTGCAATTCCAGCAGGAAGAAACGGTAAACCAAATCTAAACATTCTATTGAAGAGTATTTTATGGAATTTAAATCTGAAGTTTTTAACTATAGTTGATAACACCAAAAGCAGCGATACCATAGCTGCAATTAAATTGCTTAATAATATTGCTTCGATCCCCCAACCCAGGAACAGGATTAAATAAATATTTAAAAGAATGTTCACAGATATATTTACGATCTTATATAATGAAAATATTTTCGCTTTTCGTTCCAACCTCAATTTTAAAAAAGGAATTACAGTGTTAGCATCCAGGAGAATTATTCCGGCAGCTAGATAAATAAGATAATTGTACTGTGCCGGGATCCTTAGCGCTGTTCCAATAGTTTCTGAGTTCAGGATTAGTAATAAAGTGATGATCAGGGAGGAACCAAAAATAGCCAGATAAGGTGTTGAAAATTTATCTTTATCTTCACCATCATCTTTAACGGATGCAAACTTCAAATATGCTGAATCGAGACCATAGATATAAAAAATATTCAGGATTGCGACGTAAGAATAAATAAGCTGAACTATTCCATAATCAGATGGAGAAAAAATATTTGTATAAAAAGGAACGAGAATGAAATTTAAAAACCTTCCAACCATGGTGCTTATTCCATAGATGGCAGTATCTTTTGTCAGCTCTTTTAGTTTTTCAAACATCTGGATGATTATTTAGTTCTACTTCAAGCGAGATATCGAGGGCTTTTACACTGTGTGTTAACGCACCTACTGAAATGAAATCAACGCCTGTTTCAGCAACTTCTTTTACATTATTCAATGTAATATTTCCTGATGCTTCCACCAGGCATTCATTATCAATTAGTTTTACTGCTTCATGCATCAGTTCTATATTAAAATTATCGAGCATAATAATATCGACTTTGCAATCCAGAGCATCCTGTACTTCATTTAGATTTTTTGTTTCAACTTCAATTTTAAGATTGGATTTTTTTTCATGCTGATATTTTCTGCACGCAATAACTGCATTCGTGATAGACCCAGCCATTTCGATATGATTGTCTTTAATCAAAAATAAATCGAATAACCCAATACGATGATTTTTTCCACCACCTAAACGAACTGCTTCTTTATCAAGCAAACGAAAGCCGGGAACAGTTTTTCTTGTATCGAGTATTTGTGCTTTTGTATGATTTATTTTTTCGATGAAGATATTTGTAAGCGTTGCAATTCCGCTCATCCTCTGCAAAAAATTCAGAGCTGTTCTTTCACCCGTAAGTATAACTGATGCTTTTCCGGAAACTTCTGCAACGATATTTCCCTTTTTGACTTTGTTTCCATCATCACTCAGAATTTTAAAATCAACTTTGCTGTCAAGCATTTGAAAAACTTGTTTTGATATATTCAACCCGGCAATTATTCCATCTTCTTTAATTAATAATTTTCCTTTTGCAAGAGTTGAGTCCAGAATAATCGAGCCGGTAGTTACATCACCGCTTTGAATATCTTCATCAAGTGCTCTTTTGATAATGTCTGTCAGATAATTTTTCAACTACTCCTCTGTGAAGTGCTTATTTAATGCTTTAATAAAAAATTCCGGTGCCCTGGTTATTTTTTTTGAAATTGTTTTTATGAATGCAAGCTCGATGTATCCATCTGCTATCACCACATTTCTTTCCTCACTTCTGATTGTATGATCAATATGAACATTAGCAGATGGTAATTTTTCAACTCTTGTTTCAATTTCGAGAAGCTCATCATAATAGGCAGGATTTTTAAACTTCAAATAAATTTCATGAACCGGCATTTGAAATCCATTCTCTTCGATTGTTTTATAAGTTAATCCATGCTCTCTCATCATTTCAGTTCTTCCAACTTCTAAATACTCAAAGTATTTTCCGTTGTAAACAAATTGCATTTGATCAGTATCAGAGTATCTAACCCTGATAGTAGTTTTATGTATTAGCATTAAAAAAATATCATAAGTTATTTCAAAAATGAAAAATCCCGATTACATCGGGATAAATAATTTGCTTCAAATAATTTTAATTGATATCACTTTTAAACATTTATTCAGTATAAGGTCCCATACTTCCAAACTTATCGATCCTGTTTTCAATAAGCTTTTCAGGTTTTAATTTTACCAGCTGATTTAATTCTTCAAGTACAGCGGCCTTCAGGTTGTCTGCTGCGAGTCTAGGATTTTTATGGGCACCGCCTAACGGCTCTGAAATTATTTTGTCGATAATTTTTTGTTCAAGAAGGTCAATCGCTGTTAATTTAAGCGCTTCAGCAGCCTGTTCTTTATAATCCCAACTTCTCCAAAGAATACTTGAACATGATTCAGGACTGATTACAGAGTACCAGCAGTTTTCAAGCATAAGTATTCTGTCTCCGACTCCAATTCCTAATGCACCGCCGCTTGCACCTTCTCCAATTATACAAACAATAATCGGAACTCGCAGTTTGCTCATTTCAAAAAGATTTCTTGCGATTGCTTCTGCCTGCCCTCTTTCTTCTGCTTCAAGTCCCGGATAAGCACCCGGAGTATCAAGCATTGTTATTACAGGTTTTTTAAATTTTTCTGCAAGCTTCATCAAGCGTAATGCTTTCCTGTAACCTTCAGGATTAGCCATTCCGAAATTTCTATAAACGTTCGATTTCGTATCTCTGCCTTTCTGATGTCCGATTATCATTACTTTATAATCATCAAGCTGGGCAAATCCGCCAACAATTGCCTTATCATCTTTAAAATGCCTATCGCCATGAATTTCAATAAAGTTGGTTGTCATCAACTCTATATAATCCAAGGTGTAAGGACGATCAGGATGACGCGCAAGCTGTACTCGCTGCCATCTTGATAGATCTTTATAAAGTTCTTCCTTCAATTGTGCAACCTTACTTTCAATCAGTGCAATTTCTTTTTCAATTCCAAGACGGTCAGATGATTTTTTCATTTCTTCGAGTTTTTGTTCCAGCTCGAAGACGGGTTTTTCAAAATCCAAGATAGTCTTACCCATATTTAGTTTGTTTTATTCCACATTTTATTCAGAGTTTTTCCAAGTATTTCCAGATCGAGCCAGACGTTCTGATTTTTTGCATAGTAAATATCCAATTTTTCAGAATCAGAAAAATTTCCGTCATCTATATACCACAATCCCGTTAAACCGGTTTTACCAATATCTGTGTTTCCGTATTGATGAAATTCTTTCAGTCCTACAAAACTTTTTTTACCTGATAGAACTGATGGAACTGCTAATATAAATTTCCGGAATTCTGTTTGTTTGCCTGATAGCTTCGATAAGAAATATATAAAAGGATATATGGAAAACAAAACTGACACAGCAAGTATGTAATCGAACATCACTTTTAAAATCCTGACCGACGGACTTGCTATATTGTAGCTCAACTCGACTAACGGGATATCATCGAGCATTGTCACCGAACTTTTTCCGACAACGAAATTCATATCGGAGCCTACAATTTTAAAATCTATGTTGTTGCTTTTACTCGATGAAACAATTGACATCATCTCAGCATAAGTAAATTCTCTTGTTGTAAAGATCACTTCGTTTATTTTTTTATCGGTGTATACATTTTTAATGTTATTCACACTTCCAACAACCTTAAAACCATTTATTTCTTTTCCTGTATCGGAATGTGTGTTCCCAATTAATCCAATGAAACTATGCACGTATGAATTTTGCATCTTGATTTTTTCAGCAATGTTAACTGCTTCTCCATCTGTTCCGATAATCAAAGTTCGCCGGTTCATTGCTCCATCCATTATTAAACCTACTTTGAAAAACAATTTTAATGCAACACGATACAGAGTTGTAATTACAAAAAACACAATGAATGCGATTAAAACTACTGCTCGGCTGAATGCGTACTGTTTGAAGAAAAATGTTGCGGAGGTAAGAATAAGAAAGCTTATTATGATCGAACCGAAATTTCTTAAAACGGCAACCACATCTTTTTTATATACACCAGAAAATAAAGAAACTAATATATGCAGAAGTGCAGGAACAGTATAGATTACAACATATGCATTGACATCAAAACCAACCCAGTTTGTTACGCTTTTGTAGAATTTTTCTGCAACGAATAAAGAGAAATTGAAGAAAATAAAATCAGCTGATGCAGTTAAAAAAGCTAATTTTCTTTTTCCTAAAAAGGCAAAAAGTTTTCTGAACCCTATTGCTGTTCTTAATATTAATTTTACTACCAGGAAACTCGAAAGATGCTTTTTAACAAACACATGCATTGCATTATAAAACATTTTTGTTTCATCAATGTTACTGCGTTTTGTACTTTCACCTTTATAATGAATCACCTGTGTTGTATGTACATAGAAAACTTTGTAACCTGCTTTTTGAACACGATAGCAAAGATCAAGGTCTTCACCATACATAAAAAACTGTTCATCAAACCCGCCAACTTTCTCATATACTTCTTTTCTTATAATCATAAATGAACCTGATACGGCATCAACTTCGTAAGTTTGATCTTCATCCATGTAAGTCAAGTTGTATCTTGCAAATATTTTACTTTTCGGAAAAAGGTTACTAAGACCGGTAACTTTTGTAAAAGAAGTCCAAGGACCAGGGAAACCACGCCTACAAGCTAATTGTAGTGATCCGTCGGAGTTTAGAATTTTACATCCGGCAAGTCCGCACTCAGGATGATCTTCAAAAAATGAAATCATATTATCTAAAGTGTTTTCACTTACTATACAATCCGGATTGATGAACAAAATATACTTGCCTTGTGCAATCACAAGTCCTTGATTATTTGCTCTTCCGAATCCGAGATTTATTTTATTTTGGATAAGCTTTATTGAGGAAAATTTTTCTCTGATCAGTTCAACACTTCCGTCATCTGATGCATTATCAATTACAATTATTTCTTTTGAAATTTTTAATGAAGCTTTCTCAATGGAGTGAAGAAGATTCTGAAGAAATTCTTTTACATTATAATTAACTATGATAATTGAAAGATCCAATTCAGCCCCTATTTTAGCATTCCGAAAATACTTTTAAATCTCAGCTTCCAGACCATAGTTACTGCTTCACGAACAATTTTTTTTGACATTTTTGATTTTCCTTTTACCCTGTCAACGAAGATAATCGGAATCTCTTCAAGCTTAAATCCTTTCTTCCATGCTTTAAAGTTCATTTCTATCTGGAAGGCATATCCGTTAGATTTAACTCTGTCAAGATCGATTGCTTCAAGAACTTCTCTTCTAAAACATTTATATCCGCCTGTTGCATCATGAATTGGCAAACCTGTGATTATACGAGTATAAAAATTTGCAAACCAGCTGAGTAATAATCTGCTCATCGGCCAATTAATAACATTAACTCCGTTTTTATACCTGCTTCCAAGAACAACATCAGAAGAATTTATTTCTTTCAGGAAGCTCGGAATTTCTTTTGGGTCATGAGAAAAATCTGCATCCATCTCAAAAATAAATTTGTAACCGTTCTGAAGTGCATATTTAAATCCTATAATGTAAGCCGTACCAAGCCCTTGTTTTGATGAACGCTTGATCAGATGAATCCGTTCATTTTTTTTTCGTTCATTCTCAACAAATTCAGCTGTTCCATCGGGAGAATTATCATCAACAATAAGTATATCGATTCCCTCATCCTTTGAAAGAACTTCCGGAATTAATCTCGGCAAATTTTCCAGTTCGTTGTATGTAGGAATTATTATAAGTTTTTCTCTGTCGGACATAAGCTTTATTAATATTATTTATTCTTCAGTTGTAATGTCCTTTACCGAACAAAACAACAAGGATTGTACGTGCAAGTATTTTAATATCCATTCTTAAAGACATATTTTCAATATAGAAAAGATCATAACGCAATTTTACTTTAACATCTTCAATGTTCTCATCATATTTGTGTTTAACCTGTGCCCAGCCGGTAATTCCAGGTCTTACTTTCAATCTTCTTTTATAGTAAGGAATTTGCCGCGAAAGCTGCTCAACAAAATATGGTCTTTCAGGACGAGGACCGACCAGACTCATTTCACCTTTGAGTACGTTGAACATTTGCGGAATTTCATCAATCCTCAACTTTCGAATGATCTTTCCAACTTGTGTTACTCTCGGATCATCTTTTTGTGACCAGACCGGACCGGTATGTTTTTCTGCATCCTGAGACATCGAACGAAATTTAACAATCTTAAAATTTTTATTGTTCATCCCAATTCTTTCCTGTCTGAAAAAAATTGGTCCTCTGCTATCAACTTTTATTGCTAAAGACACAATGATATTTAAAGGCATTGTTATAATCAGTGTTATAAAGGAAATGGAAACATCGAGTAATCTTTTTAATCTTTTCTCCCATTCGGGCATCAGCTCGGGCATAATATCAATTAATGGGATACCATAAAGCTGCGATGTTCTTGCCTGACCGCTTAGTATTTCATAAAGATCAGGAACAATTTTTAAACCGATTCCTCTGTTCTCAACTTTCGAAATTATATCGACAAGCAAATCATGATCTTCTTTTTCCAAACAAATAATTATTTCTGATGAGTCGGTTTTTGAAATAATATCAACCATCTCATCGATCGTTCCGATAACTTTTATATCTTTATATACCTTTCCAACATTTTCAGGATTCACGGCAATGTATGATTTCACATCTAAACCCAATGCAGGATGTTCAAGTATCTGGTCGTGAACTTCGTGAGCTTTAGAATTAAATCCGACTATGACTGCATTTTTTCTGCCGATCCCTTTTATTAAAAGTCTCCGTTGAAAACTTCTGATCAGCAGTCTGCCGATTGTTACGAGAACAAAAAGGAAGAGCCAATAGATTAATATTAAAATTCTGTTACTGGATTCAACACCTTCAATATAATCGCTGAAAAAAATCAGAAAAAATAAAATGAAAATTCCTACGAAACTTCCTTTAAAGAGTGAAGAGATTTCATCGAAGCGTGATGAAGCAAACCAAGTGCGGTACATTCCGATAAAAGTAAAAATGATCAGCCAGTAAAAGTAAACGAAAGGCATTGGTAAAAAAATATTCGGTTCAGAAGTGAGCGTGAACCAGCCTGTCTCAATCCTGATATAGCTGTATGGCAACCAGGCAAGATTGATAAAAATAAAATCAGAAATAAGGACTAATATTTTTTGTGTTTTTTTGTTCATTTTTAAAAAGAATCTCTCGGAGTTGGGTTCCAGATTCCTGAATGTTTTCCTCTTAGGAAATTAATAAAACCTAAAACGATCGCGAAATTTGTTAATAAAAAGAAAAATGGAATAGAAAAAATTATCAATCGAATATTAAACTGAGAGAGTAGGAATCCTATAATAGCAAGTAATAAAAAAACTGTTTGAATTATAATTGTTACCTCAAAGAAACCAAATTGAGGTAAAATTATTATATTTAAAATTGGTAATAATATTATAATAAAGGGAATAAACCATCTTAGCACCTTATGACTCAAATAACAGTAATTTGCTAACGCATTCGCCCCATTCAATAAAAATCCGAAATGTTTAAGAGTTAAAAAATTAGTTGCTGAAAACCTTACTTTCCTATAAAACTCATCTTTAATTGTTGGAGCAATATTCTCATAAGCAATTGCATCAGATGCATAACAGAATTTTTTCCCTTGTTTTAGTATCGATATTGTAAGATATAAGTCGTCTGTTAAAGGTTTGTTTAATGGAAAGTTTAAATAAAGATTTCTCATTATCGCGTAAATTCCTCCATTAGCACCAATTAAACATCCGCATTTTCCTTCCGCTTTTTTTATTTTAGTTTCATATTCCCAATATCTTTTTTCTTCGTTTGAACTTCTATCCTTTTTCTGAAATTCTTCAAGTACGAGTCTACCAGAAACACCTCCAATGGAATTATCAGAAAACTTCTCAACTAATTTTTTTATTGAATCTTTCTGAAAATGTGAATTTGCATCTGTAAAAATCAGGATTTCGTTCTTACTCTTTTCCACAAGATCATTTAACACCAATGCTTTACCACGCCTTTGTGAAAACGAGTACACTTTGATCCAATCATATTTGGACTGAAGTTCATTCAAAATCTTTATTGTTTTATCCTTTGAGCCATCCGATCCAATTAATAATTCTAAGCATCTAAAATCAAACTCCTGCTCACTTATATTCTTAACTCTTTCCCAAATAACTGCTTCTTCATTATAAACTGATAACAGTATAGAAACTGATTGCTTCAAATCAGTAGACTTAGTTGGTTTATTAAAATATGATATTATCCAGATTACCAGTGGATATATTAAATAAGAGTAAATAACAATTGAGAAAAAAAGCAGAATAATAAATTCGAGGATCAAAATAACACAACTTGATTTTTATTTTACAATTAATTCTTATTCTTCACAAAATTAAACGAATCATAAACTCTTAACAATTCTTTTGCTTCAATATTCCAATTAAATTTTTTCTGAACTGCATTTCTGCCATTTATACCCCAATCATCGTTTAATGTTAACAACAATTTTAATTTTACTGCAAAATCTTTTGCGTCACAGGACTTAAAAAATAATCCAGACTTTGTTTCTTCAACTATTCGTTTCAAAGGCAAAGCATCTGAAACTAAGAGTGGTTTAGCCATCAACATATATTCAAAAAGTTTATGCGGAATTGTTGTATTTATAAAATCATTAAAAGGTTGGGGTATCATACATATCGATGCACTATTTATATGTAATGGTATATAATTATGTCCTGGCCAATCGATAAAACGGACATATTGTTTAAGGTCGTTTTTTTCTACGAAATTAATTAATTCTTTCTTATAACTTCCTTCTCCAACAATTACTAATAAAGGATTAATCAGTTGTTCCTTAAAATGAAATGCTGATTGAATAGCAGTCAATAAACCTCTGTCTGGACTCACAGTTCCTGTATATAGTACTATAGGTCTAGTTTCATCTTTCAATAAATCACTCTTATTAACTTTTGGTTCTAATAGAAATGTATCTAGATCGACGGTGTTTGAAACAATATATATTATTTCTGGGTCTATGCCAAGCTGAATTAACCGATATTTGTTTTCTTCAACAACAACTATAATTCTATTTGAAAATTTTAAACAAATCCTCTCAAGAATTTTAGCAAGATGATAGTTTTTAAAAAGAAAATTTATTATTCCTTTCTTTTGAAATGCTTTTAATGCTTCAGGATAATTTTCGTGCATATCGAAAATCACAGGAAGCCTGAATAAAAAACCTAATAATATTGCAATAGGTACCATTGGCAGATCATGGCCATGAATGAAATCTGGTTTGAATTTAATTGTCGAGATGAACACAATAAAAAAATATCTGGGGTTTAGAAAGATCGGAAAATTAATGATCCGATTAATCTTTATCGATTTGAATAATGCTTTAACTCTTTTGATCTGACAGAACTGATATTCCGGATTTTTTGTCCTATCATATTGGTTACAAACAACTAATGTCTCATACCCAGCTTCAAAAAGACTTTTAATTTCTTTCTCCAAACGGATATCAGGAGGGAAAGGTGCTTGTACGATCATAAGTATTCTATTGTTCATCATATAAAAAGTAACTTATTCCATATTTCTGAAATTTGAAATATTATGTTTTCTGTGAAATCAATTCATAAATGTTTAAGGTTTCTCTAGCATTTTTCTCCCAGGTTAATTTTTTTATACTGTCATAGCCTTTGATTCCCAATTCTGTTCGTAACTCGGAAGACTCAATTAGTAACTTCAACTTTTCTACAATACTGTCGACATTATTTGGTTTTACCAAAAGTCCATTTACTCCATCCTCAATAATGTCGCAGATACCTTCGCCTTCAGTACCAATTACTGGCTTTTTAAAAGACATTGCTTCCAAGTATACAATACCAAAACCTTCGTCAATACTTGGGAGAATAAAGATATCACATTCAGCCATTGATCCGAGCATTGTTTGGTGATCCACTGTGCCTTTAAAAGTGACTCTATCTGAAATATAAAGTTCTGAAGCTAATCTCTTCATTTTATTTAGAAGTACTCCCCCGCCGGCGACTATTAAATGAATCTCTTTAAACTCCTCAAACAATTCTGAATAGGCCCTTAATAAAAAGTCACAACGTTTACTTGCAACCATATTACCACCAAAGAGTATAATTAATTTTTCGGTGTTTTTTTTAGATTTCAAGTCTGTCAAGGTATAGCCATTAAATACTCGGAACACATTTTTAGACATTCCAATTGTTTCTTCAATTTTTCTTACAACTTTATTAGAAATCCCTATAACGGCGTTGGCATTTAAAATTGCCTGCTTTGATCTATAAAAATATCGTTTTTTAATGACGGAGTGTATCGTACTGCCGTGAACAGTAACCACATAAGGTATATTCAGTTTTTGAGATACTATTTGTGCAGAATGATCATCAGGTAAGCTACCGTGCGCATGAATTAAATCAATTTGATTAGTTTCAATAAATTTATTAATAACTTTTAAAGATGATTTTGCTAAAAAAAATCCCCAATAGCCTTTTAATATCCCACCCGGGATAGCTATGTAGCGTGGATGATATACTTCAATACCATCGATTATTTCTTTATCAGGTATGTTACTATAATTTTTCCATTTATAACTCAATTTATTTAATGGAAATGGAACTATGGGAACCGGTGCAATAACTTTAATATTAACTTGAAGTCTTTTTAAGGCTTTTACTTGCTCATGCACAAAAACACCTGATAAGTACATTACGGAATTAGGATACATCGTAGAAAGGACTATTACATTCATTTCAAAGTCATATTGATTAATTAACGTTTAAATGAATTAAGTATATATGCAAGATCATTTTTTTGAAAAATTAAAATTTCTTTAAACGGAATTCTTGTTTCAAATTTAAAATGAAGAATAAGTGTTGATGACCATAAAAGGTAAGTTCCAGAGCAAATCAAAGCAGCAGCTGAAATACCAAATTTTGGAACCATAATAATATTTAAACTTATGCTTAGAACAGCAGCAAAAGCATTAACTAAAAGAATAAAATTTGGAAAACCTTTCCCCATATAATATGAATAGAGAATTGCTCCTGGTCCAAAGACAAATAATGCGGGGATTAATAAAAGTATAATCTTGAAAGAGGATATAAACTGATTTTTAAATAGCAGTACAATAATCTCACTGCCAAATACAATTAAAATAACGATCAAAATAAGATTGAAAATAATAGTTACTCTAACAAGCTTTGAAATTTTAATTGAATTATCTGCAGAAGTACTACTTACTGTTCTAGAAAGTACTAGTGTCCCGATTACAGTTGGAATTTTTTGAAAAAGATCAGAGCAAATAATTCCGATTGAATAAATTCCTGCATTATAAAAATCCAGATAATAGTTTATTATGAATATGTCGCTCTTTAAGATCACATAAATTAATGTGGCAGAAACAGTTGACTTAAAAATCAATGGGAAATTCTTAGCTAAACTTTTATCAGATGAACTTGCATTCCGTCCATAGTATTCTCTAATTAAAATTAAACCAAATATCATTGTAGTGAGTGAAGCAATTAATTGGTTAATAACAATTTCGTATAAACCGATTTTAAAAAAATAAATTCCGGAAAGATTAAGCAATAAAAAGATTCCGATTGTAGATACTTGCAATAAATTATACTTTGGGATGTTTGAAAAACCTAGAAACACTGCCTGGAATAATTGCCAGATTATAAAAAGAAGAGAAATTAGGAGGGTAAGACCGAATAACGTTTTATCCAGTTTGAGAAAATGAACCAGATGATCATAACCAAAAATATTGAGAAGTAATAAGAAGATTATAATTAATAAAAGAAACTTAAAATTGAATTTTGTTAGTGCGAAGAATGATTTTTCATCTCTCCCAATTGTAATAGTATTTAATCTTCTTACCCCTTCTCCTAAAATTAGTGCAATAAACAATATAATGTATGATATTATACTATACTTACCTCTTCCTTCAGGTCCAAGGTATCTAGTCACCATTACATTGTTTAAAAAAGCGATAATTGTTATAACAATACTTGTAAATCCGGTAAGCCAAAAATCTTTAATAAAGCCCATAGAATTCATGTTAAGATTTAATAGACGATAAGCAGAAAATTATTTTCTATATGATTACAATACGTAAGAATCTTTAACAGGTTTTATAATTGTATTTTTATTAATTGGTAAAATAGAGAAAGATTTTGTGGAATGAATTAAAGACTTTTTAAGATTATTCAATTTTCCTCGCCCTATAAATAAATGATCTTGAAAGGAAAATATTATTAGATTTGATTAACATGTATTTCGTTTTCAACAATCTTTTCGTGAAAGGTACTCTAAAATAAGTACCCATGTAATCCTCAATCTTAAATTTTGTAAAACTCATCAGTCTTTCCATTATTTGATAAGTAAAAGCTGAAATGTGACCTTCAGTATCAGGCTGTTTAAATAGATTA
>JANWIS010000136.1 GCA_025449775.1 Ignavibacteriaceae bacterium | reverse complement strand
ATGACGGTGATGATAAAGTTTTTGTTTCAGGTGAATGCGATTACGGACCGGTTCTAAGAGTGATTGGCGGAAAAGGGAAAGATGAATTCATTGATGAGTCAATTGTTTACGGATATTTCTTATCAGTAACTCCGTTTTCGGCGGTTCAAAGAAGAACATACTTTTATGACAGCGGTGAGAATACGGAAATTTCTGAAGGTCCCGGTACAGTTTACGATGATTATGAATGGGAAGAACCTGTGGATGAATCAGATAAATATGAACCTAAACAATTAGACAGGGGACACAACTGGCTTCCTGTTCCGATATTCAGTTATGATACTGATTACGGATTTACATTCGGCGGAGGAGTTGAGCTTCATAAATATAATTTCAGGGAAATTCCGGAAGAATATGTTCAACGAATAACTGCGAGCTATTCAACTCAGCTTGGAACTTTTGCCGGAGCTTATGAAGGAGATTTTTATCCTCTTGTAAGAGGCGGAAGATTAAATGTTCTGGCTGCTTTTACAGAACAATTCGTTGCAAGATATTTTGGCTACGGCAATGAAACCACTTTCGATTCAGAACTCGAAAAAAATAATTTTTACAGAGTTGACCAGAAATTAATTACAATTTTCCCGACTATGTTTTATAGCTTTAACAAAACTATTACCGGAAGTGCAGGTATTTCATTCATTCAAACAAAAACGTCCATTCAAAATGATTCGCTTCTTTCCGGATTCAGATATTCTGATTATGGTTTGGGCAAGCTTAATCCACTTGGAGTTCATCTCGGTCTGATATTTAACGGAAGAGATCAAAATAAATTTCCTACAAATGGTTACTGGTTTGAGCTGTACGGAAAAGTTTTTCCAAAAGTGTTTAATGTTGATGAACCATTTTATTATGCAGGATTTGATTTAAGGACCTATTTCACTCCTGAATTTTTTTCATCATCAACACTTGCATTGAGAACAGGGGGCAGTAAAGTTTTCGGTAAATATCCTTTCTTTGCCGGGGCAACAATTGGCGGAACTGAAAACCTGAGAGGCTACAATGCTAAAAGATTTTCCGGTGATGCTTCTGTTTTCGGACAGGCAGAACTAAGATTATTTATAACTCAAATGCGACTTGTTTTAAAGAGCAGGATTGGAATTAATTTATTTGCTGAAGCTGGCAGAGTTTTTACTGAAGATATTAAATCCGACAAATGGCATCCTTCTTATGGATTCGGAATCTGGGTCGCTTATTTTAATTCAACTATTGTCGGTACTACTTATGTTGCTTTTTCTCCGGAAAGAACAACTTTCGCATTCGGTTTGGGAATGGGGTTTTAAATTTAAGAGATTAGTTCGAAAGCTATTTCAACAAAATCATTTTTCCTGAATCACTGAAAACAGGAATTTTTCCTTCGCTATATACATGAATCATATATAAATAAACTCCCGATGTCAATTCATTTGAATTAAATGCTAATGAATACATACCAATAGTTTTATATTCATCAACAAGAATTTTTAATTCCTCTCCAAGAACATTGTAAAGTACAATTTTTATCCTTCCTTCTTTATGAATCTGATATTTTATTATTGTTGATGAGTTAAATGGGTTAGGGAAGTTTTGATGCAGTATTGTTGCTTTTAAAATTGTTTCTTCTTCATTAGAATTTATTTCTGTAATGACCTCTCCTAGAATTCCATTCGTACTAATTTTAAATACTGGAATTGCAAAGTCAGTCAGATAACTACCAAGTCCTATTACACCATCAACATAGTCTGTTGTTACAAAAGAATGATCTAGACCAATATGTGGAAAAGTGAGTAATATTTGATTAGGATTCCATTTTAATATTCCTAACGAATCAATTTTCTGACCAAATGTACCATTTGAGTAACTGCTTATTATAATACAAGAACCCGAATCAGAAGTGACTATAGGAATATAAGTCGTATTACCTGGATTATTACTTAGGGGAATGGAACCTTGGTTAAATAATAATGTTCCATTATTTCTAAGTCCTTGAACTTGTAAAATATCATTGTTACCATTTTTTTTACCCATCCAACCATAGAAGTAATAACCATTATTTTGAATAATACTAAGCATTGTATTAATATGGAGACTATCAGCAATTTCAATATAAGGTTCCTGCCATAGATTATTACCAAGCGAGTCTTTTCTTTGTGATGCAAGCCTTCTGTTGTTTATACTTCCCACTCTTCCGCTTAACACTATCCCTCCTTCAGGATCTGGTACTATATTACCTATTATTACACTATCTCTTCTTATTATTTCTCCATTTTCTCTTATCCTGTAAATGTATTCACCTGTTTCTGCATAATAACTTCCATCTGCTGCACGAATTATTCTTGGCTCTGTTCCTGAATAATTACTTATCCCTAAAACTTTCCCACTATCACCCCATACTCTCTCTCCGTTTGCATCTATCCTGTTAACAAAGAAAACTGAATTTATCGTTTTCCACGTAACTACACATCCTTCTTCTCCATCACTTACTAATTGTTGTAATCCTTGGTTGATTTCCTCAAGAGTTACTCTTACTCCTGTCTGACCCCATAAAAAATTTCCATTGGTGTCCACTCTTTGTACTCTGATATTTGCAGTCCAGCTTGGAAGATTCTCAAGTCGATCTTCATAGCTTACTATTACTCCGCCTTCACTATCTTCAATTATTTGTGCAGATGATTGTCCGGGTAATTCACCAAGTATTCGTTTATTTATTCCCCAGGGTTTGTAACCGTATTTATCCAATCTTTCAACTGCAAGCCAACGCGGGTAGGAAGTACTATTGTAATCATAAGTAATATAACAGCCACCTGTACTATCACTGCAAATGTGCGGGTCTAATCCGTAGCCTACTATTAAATTATTATTGGGATCGTTGGACCATTGCGCTTGTAAACTAGTTGCAAGTAAGAAATTAAAAATTAAATAAGAGGCTTTCATATATACACATCAAATAAAAACTAAATTACTTTTAGTGAAATTTATTTTAGTAAAATCATCTTCTTCATTGATACAAAATTATCTGTTCTCAATGCATAAATATAAAGTCCGCTCGCAAGATTGTTTGCAGAAAACTGAACTTCATATTTTCCTGCCTGCTGTCTGGTGTTTACAAGCTCTTTTATTTTTCTTCCCAGAATATCATAAACGATTATTGAAACTTCTGATGTATTTGGAAGATCATATTTAATTGTTGTTGTTGGATTAAATGGATTAGGATAATTCTGTGAGATGAAGAACTCATTTGGTATTACAGATTCTTCGTCATCAATAAATACAACTCCGCCATTTGTAGTTCTGAGAATTGTTCCGTCTAAACCAACTGCAGTTCCATTATTTATATCAGTAAAGAAAACATCATAAAAAGTATGTAAAGTTCCGCTTACCTGTATATTCCAGTTATCACCACCGTCTGTTGTTCTTGATATTGTTCCGCCTTCACCGACTGCCGTTCCAAAATTTAAATCAGAAAAAGAAACATCCCAGAGATGATCAGTGTTTCCGCTGTTTCGGATTTGCCAGTTTGTTCCTCGATTGGTTGTTACGAGAATATTCCCGCTGTTGCCAACTATTGTTCCGTTATTATCATCAACAAAATAAACTCCGCGAAGAGGTGCATTTGTTCCACTTGTTTGCGGATCCCAATTTGTTCCTCCATCCGTTGTTCTTAAAATTGTTCCACTTGCACCAACAGCAGTTCCTGTATTTACATCAGAGAAAGAGACTCCGAAAAGAAAATTTGTTGTTCCGCTTGTTTGAGTATCCCAATTATCTCCACCGTCTGTTGTTTTTACAATTGTGCCTTCCTGACCAACTGCATAACCTGTATTTGCATCAACAAATGTAACACTGAATAATAAATTAGTTGTTCCGCTTAACTGTTCATCCCAATTTGTTCCGCCGTCTGTTGTTCTGAGGATTATGCCGGCTTCACCAACCACAGTTCCAATATTCTCATCAACAAAAAATACTTCGTTGAGCTGATTGAAAGTTCCGCTTGTTTGCATATTCCAATTTGCTCCACTATTAGTTGTCCTGAGAATTATTCCAGACATCCCTACGACTGTTCCGGTATTTAAATCTGTAAAGTTCACTCCATATAAATACTGACTTGTTCCACTCGATTTTATAAACCAGATACTTCCACCGTCAGTTGTTGTTAATATTTCACCCGCAAGACCTACTATCATTCCATTATTTACATCTGAAAAAGAAACTCCATAAAATATCATTAAACTTGCGCTCGATTGCTGATCCCAACTGCTTCCTCCATCAGTCGTTCTTAAAATTAATCCGACCGGACCAATAGCTGTTCCGTTATTTGTATCCGAAAAGTGAACATCGTGAATATCGGAAAGAACCGGACTTGTTTGTGCAATCCAATCAGCACCACCGTTTGTTGTCCTGAGTATTGTTGTGTTTGAACCAACGATAGTTCCTGTATTTACATCTGTGAAAGAAACCGAGTTAAGATTATTTGTTGTTCCGCTTGTCTGATCATCCCAATCAGTCCCACCATTTGTTGTCCGGAGAATTGTACCGTTTTCACCAATTGCAGTTCCGTTATTTTCATCTGTGAAGAAAACATCATTTAGATTTTGTGAAGTTCCACTTGTTTGGTCGAGCCAGTTATCTCCTGCATCAGTTGTGCGAAGAATCATTCCATCTGATCCAACTACAGTTCCGTTATTTTCATCTGTGAACGATACTCCAAAAAGTACATCCAAAACTCCTCCTCTTTGAACTTCCCAGCTGTTTCCGCCGTCTATTGTTCTGAGAATCGCTCCAAAATTTCCAACAACTGTTCCGTTGTTCAGATCTGTAAATGAAACTCCGTAAAGATCATAGTCTGTTTCATTTGGAAGAATAGCCCAGCTGTTTCCGGCATCGGTTGTTTTAATAATTGTACCGCAAGCTCCGACTGCAATTCCAGTGTTGACATCGATTGAGTAGAAATCAAGCAATGTATTTCCTTGTGGTAATGGATTTTGCCAGAACCATTGTGCATTTAGTTCAGCGATGCTTGATAAAAATAAAATTATCGGCATTAGCTTTAATAAAATATTTTGTTTCATTTTTCTCTCCATTTTTTTTATAAAATTAATTTGAACCATTCAGCAGAGAATAAGTATCATATTGACTTCTTATTTTTTTCACTTCTCCATTTTCCTTGTATTGATTGTCCTGTGTGTCATTAATTATTCTTGCTCTGATATTGTCGTTTAGTTGAATATCGATCATTCTCTGTATTTGTTTTTTCAGTTCGGCATCGTAAATAGGAAATGCAGCTTCAATTCTCCGGCTGAGATTTCTTTTCATCCAGTCGGCAGATGAGAGAAAATATTTTATATCACCATTGTTATGAAAAATGTAAACCCGTGAATGTTCGAGGAAACGATCGACAATGCTAATCGCTTCAACGTTTTCACTAAGTTTTTCTGTACCCGGAACAAGACAGCAGATTCCTCTGATTATCAGCTTGATTTTTACTCCTGCTTGTGAAGCTTCATAAAGTTTCTTAATCATTTTACGATCTTCAAGACTATTCAGCTTTAATGTTATGCCAGATGTTTTTCCTTCTTCAGCCAATTTAATTTCATTATCGATTAATTCGATCAAACTATTTCTTAAGTTAAACGGCGCAACGAGCAAGTGTTTAAATTTTGCATTATCGCTTTTCCGTTCTAAATAATTAAACAATCCTTTTACCTCTTTGCCCATTTCCTGGTTAGCTGTAAAGAAACCGTAGTCGGCATAAACTCTGGATGTTTTTTCATTAAAGTTTCCGGTTGAGAGATAGAGATAGTGTTTCAATTTTCCTTTCTCAGTCTTTTCCACTAAACATAATTTTGAATGTACTTTTAATCCGGGAAAACTGAAATGAACTTTTACCCCCGCTTTTTCAAGTGTATCAGCTGAATTAAAATTCGTTTCTTCATCAAACCTTGCTTTAACCTCAACAAATGCTGTAACTTCTTTTCCATTTTCTGCAGCTTTAACTAATGAACGGATAACAAGAGAATCATTTGCAATCCGATAAAGAGTTATCTTAATCGATTTAACATTTACATCATCAGCCGCTTCTTCAAGAAATTTTATGATGTAGCCGTAAGATTGATATGGAAAACTCAATAGAATATCTTTTTCCTTCATTGACTCAAAAATTGAAATCACACCATCGAGAGTTTTACAGATGTGCGGTAACATTGATTCGTATTCCAGACTTGGTTTGTTAAATTTTGGAAAGCTAAAAAAATCATTAAAGTTATGATATCGTCCACCGAAAATGAGGTCATCTTTATTTAATTGTAATGTGTCCTGTAGAAATTTTAAAAAGTCGTTTGGCATTTCTTTGTCATAAAGAAAACGGGAAGGTGTTCCGCTTTTTCTTTTCGATAATCCCTTTTTAATTTTTGAAAGTAGATCACCGGTAAATTCATCGTCAATGTACATCTCAGCATCACGAGTAAGTTTTATTGAATAACAGCTTTCAACCTGGTAACCGGGAAGAAGTGCAGGCAAATTCAACCTGATTATATCATCGAGGAAAATCACAAAATGTTTTTCATTGTCTGAAGGCAGAGTTACAAATCGTCCCAATCTATCGGCAGGAATTTCTACCAATGCATATTTAAATCTTTGAATTTTTGATTTACCGGCAGGAGATTTCTTTTTTGTTTTAAGTCTTACTGCAAGATAGATTGCTCTGTTATGAAGGAATGTCGAAATTTTATTTTTGTCTAACAGTGTTGGTTGAACATAAGGGATTACCTGGTCGCTGAAATAATTTTTTATGAACTCAGTCTGTTCAGAACTAATTTCAGTCTCCTTTACTAAGAAAATATTTTCTTTAGATAGCCCTGGAATTATTCTGTCTCTGTAAATCTTCCCGAATTCTTCCTGCTGAATATTTACAGCTTCTTTAATTTTCTTAAGTAATCTTTCTGGCTTAAATGGAAGTGATTTCTGAGATTTATTTTTTAAGTCCAGCAAACTTCGTAACGAAGCAACTCTAACTCTAAAAAATTCATCAAGGTTTGAAGAATAAATTGCTAAAAATTTAATTTGCTCATAAAGCGGGACGGTTGGATCTTTTGCTTCCTGCAAGACTCTTTGGTTGAAAGAAAGCCAGCTTAGTTCACGATCAAAAAAAACATTATCAGACATGTGAATTTTAAATTTTAGTCAAGGTACATTTTTGGCTGTTCAAAGAATAAAAGCTTGAAAGAATTTTTATCAAGCTCATTCCACTTTTTATCTGTCTGCAAAGCAACAATTCCACAGGTTGGAATATTATCAATAAAGCGATCTGAAATGTGATTGCTCAGAGTTGTAAGTCCGGGGTTATGTCCGAATATCATAACTGAATTGTACTTGTTATCTATTTCTTTTACCAGACTAACAAGAGTATTTAATGATGCCTCATAAATTTCTTCGTTGAAAGTTATTTTATTCCCAGGATATCCAATCTTTTCAGCAATTGTCGTTGCAGTTTTTTTTGCACGTTTGGCAGGGCTGGATAGAATAAAATCAGCATTTACTTTTTTATCTTTGAGAATATCGCCCATAAAAGGCGCATCTCTTTTACCGCGTTCATTCAACGGCCGGTCGAAGTCTGAAAGTCCCTCGTCCTTCCAGCTTGATTTTGCATGTCTTACAATATACAGTGTTCGCATCAGAGTTTTAATTGAATATTTAAAATGTAAATAATTTGAACTGAAAGGAAGAAATCCTGCTCACAATATAAATTAATTGTGATAAATATCACCGGAGGAATTAAAATTAGAATCTAATTTTCATACCAGTCGAATTGATTTTCTTCATATTATTAAGAATAAAAATGGGACAAATTGAATAATATTTTACTTTGCGATTTCATCAAATATTATAGGGGTTAAAATGAATAATGAATTGCTGAGCAAAGTTAAAGATTATGTTGACAGAACTTTTCACGAAAAAGGTTCAAAGTTTACACACTATCATAATCTCGATCATACCTCAGACGTTGTAAAAGTAACCGAAGAGATAGCAGATCAACTGAACGTAAGTGAAAATGATAAAGAAATGCTGTTGATTGCTGCCTGGTTTCATGACGTTGGTTACATTAAGTCCTGTAATGGACATGAAGATATCAGCATTGAACTATCAGGAAAGTTTTTGAAAGAACTGGATTATCCGCAGGAAAAAATAGATAAGGTTGCATTATTAATTAGTGCGACAAGAATGCCAAGAAACCCGAAGAACCTACTTGAAGAAATAATCTGTGACGCAGACCTTCACCATCTTGGAACAAGCGAATTCGAGATGAAAGCTGAATTGTTTAAATCAGAATTTGAACATCAGCAGGAATGTAAAATGGAACCGATTAAATGGCTGGAGATGAATCTGAAGTTTTTGTCGCAGCACAAATTTTATACTTCTTATGCTAAAGATAAATTCGAAACTCAAAAAAATATTAATTATATTAAACTCGAAAAGAAACTAAAGAAAGCAAAGAAAAATTTGACTGAAGAGAATAATTTCATTCCAGAAGAGAAAAAAGAAAAGAAAAAAAACAAAGACGATGATAAAGGCGCCGGTCGCTCAATTGAAACGATGTTTCGTAATACAGTACGTACGCATGTTGATTTCAGTTCGATGGCTGATACAAAAGCGAATATTATGATAAGTGTTAATACACTTGTTCTTACAATCATTGTCAGCATTATGGTCAGGAAGCTGGATACAAATCCTCATCTTATAATTCCAACAGCTATGTTAACTATTACAAGTTTAGTTACACTCGTTTATGCTATTCTCGTAACACGGCCAAAAGTTACAAGAGGAATATTTACAGAGGAAGATATCAAAGAGAAAAAAGTTAATCTCTTGTTCTTCGGAAATTTTCATAAGATGTCGTTAGGAGATTTTAGTTGGGGAATGAAGGAGATGATGAAGGATAAAGAATTTCTTTATGATAATATGATTATGGATTTTTATTATCTCGGACAGGTGCTTGGTCAAAAGTACGTAAAGCTTAGAATTTGTTACAATTTTTTTATGTACGGATTAATTATTTCAGTGGCAGCTTTTGCAATTGCGTTTATCATGACTCCGGGTACAGATTTAGGTCCGTTGATTGAATAGACTTCAGCGGAACTTATTCTCTAATAATCTTGGCATCCTCTACAATAACTTCAAAAAAAGATCCTGCACCAAAATCTTTATCATTTGAAAGTTTTCCCTCTGCAATAATTATGTCACCAACCTGCACTTTATCAGATGAAGTGATTACAAGATCGTAATCACTTACAGTTCCGGTACCATCCTGAATATGAATCCAGTTTCTTTGCAATACGTGTTCATTGTACTTAACAACTTTTCCTCTTACCTTTATTATTTCACCGGAAAGTTCAGATCTTTGCATAAAAATTTGCTGAATGGTTTTACCATCAGTTAATTGCTCAACAACTACATCCTGTTTTTTAACAGACGCTGCAACCGAATTAATATTTTTCATCTCATCTGGTGTTGCTGATTTGCGTGCATCGGCGACAAATAAAATATTGTCAAATGTCTGGTCAACGTTTTCACCTTTGAAATCTGTCCGCTCAACAAATCTTGAAAAATAAACAGTCTCGCCAATCTCAATTTTTAATGATGGTACAGCAATCCAGTAAGTTTCTTTACTTTCTGTAACCTGTAAATATGTGTGTTCTTTATCCTGAAATTTTTCAATTACTCTGGCTATATGTGGTTCGTGTATTAATTCTTCCAGCTCACTGATGGATTTGTCTTCTTCATCAGCACAAGCCAGTAATAAAAAAAAGATAACAATGGTTAAATAATGCAGTTTCATTTTTTGTCTGGAAATACTATTAATAATCATTTCAAATATACCTATTTACAATTGAAACAATCTTAAGATAACTAATCATTGAATAAAAAATCATACTATTGCTCGAACGATTTTACAATTTTATTTATTATTTTTTAGCACAAAAATAAATCTATTAAAGTGTAGTGAGTAAAAATTTTTTCTTAGTCATAATATTAATAGTCATAATCAGCAGCAATCTGTTCAGCCAAAATTTTTGGAAGCGGATTAAAAGCCCAACTGATGCCTTTCTCAGGACTCTTCATTTTACTGACAGTCTGAAAGGATGGGTAGCAGGGGATTCGGGATTAATTTTTTATACTAGTGATGGTGGAATTAATTGGACTGAACAGCAGACTGGAAGTATGAACAGGATTATGAAACTATTTTTCCTTGATGAGATGAGAGGTCATGCAATAAGCTGGCAGGATAAAGAACCATCAGGTTTTTTGGGAACTTATTTACTTGAAACTACAGATGGAGGATTGAACTGGACTTCGGAACAGTACAGAGATGAAAATGTTTTTATGCGGGCAATTTATTTTTTGGATACTCTTAAAGGTTTTATGGGCGGTGAACCGGGAGTATTTGTTACAACATCAGATGGTGGATTGAATTGGGTAGATGCAAATATTGATTCCGGAACTTTTTCACACTTTCCTGTTAAGAATTTTGATTTTTATAATGATGAATACGGATATGCTTCAGGAGGTCGATTTGATATTGCCGGTGTTATTTGGAGAACAACTAACGGCGGAAATAATTGGACTCCAATTGATCCTCAATTCTCTCCACCCGATGAAGTTTGGGATATTCATTTTTTTGATTCACTCAATGTAATGGGTGTTGGCGGCGATCCGGATTTTTTCGGAGTTGGAACTATTACTTCAACAGATGCAGGAAATAGCTGGGAGTATTTTGAAATTGGAGTTAGTGGTATAGCAAGAGCCATTTCATTCCGTACTGAGGATGAAGGCTGGTGTGTGGTTCCGCTTTCAGAAAATTTTGTTGCGACGTTTGATTATGGAAAAAGCTGGACAACTTATCAGGATGTTGATAGCTCGGCTCTTTACGATATTACTTTTACTGATTCATTAACAGGATATGCAGTTGGTCAGGATGGTGTAATATTAAAATATAAATATCAGAAACCTAGTTCAGTCAAATCGGAAACTAATGTTCCGGTGAATGATTTTATTCTTTACCAAAATTATCCTAATCCATTTAATTCATCCACAACAATCAGCTATAGTATTGAATCTGCTGGTAAAGTATCTCTAAAAATATATAATGAATTAGGAATGCTGATTGATAATCTGTCAGATGACTATCATCAGATAGGAGATTATGATATTAAATGGAATTCAGGAGATCATCCGAGTGGAATTTATTTAATACAGCTTCGCCTGGATAGCAAACTACAAGCGAGAAAAATGATTTTGCTAAAATAGTTACTGTTCAGTTTTTGTTTTAATGAAGTACTTGTTGGAAAGATTTTTTGCCTAAAAGAGTTGCTATATCGGATAATTCTTTCATCAGCTTTTCAAAAGTTGGAATATCAAGCGATTGCTCTCCATCTGAATAAGAATCTCTGGGATTCGGATGAACTTCGATAATTAGTCCATCAGCTCCTGCAGCTAATGCAGCTTTGCTTGCAGCAGGAACAAGACTGCTTTTGCCTGTACTATGTGACGGATCAACAATTACTGGAAGATGACTTAATTCTTTCAAAGCTGGAACCGCGAGAATGTCGAGTGTATTACGAGTGTAATTTTCAAATGTTCTGATTCCGCGTTCACACAGAATTACTTTTTCATTTCCAACAGAAAGAATATACTCAGCTGCTAAAAGAAATTCTTCAAGAGTTGCACTCATATTTCTTTTTAAAATTATCGGCTTGTTGGTTCTTCCTACAGCTTTAAGAAGTTCGTAGTTATCCATGTTTCTTGATCCAACACGTAATATATCAGCCTCACCAGCCAGAACTTCAAGGTGATCAGTACTCAAGATTTCTGTTTCAAGAAGGAGATTTGATTCTGCATGAAGTAGTTTTAAAAGTTTAACACCATCCAATCCAAAACCTTGATAAGAATAAGGAGAAGTACGGGGTTTAAACAACGAACATCTGAATACTTTTGCACCAGCATGTTCAACAGCTTTGGCTGTTTCAACGGCAAGCTCCTCGCTTTCGAGCGCACAAGGTCCGGCAATTACTGTAAAGTAACCTTCACCAATTAATATATCATTTAATGAAATTAATGTTGAATGCTCAGAGCCTTGTTTTTTTACTTTAGTGTCTAAAATTCTTTTCATTTAAATTTTCTAAAACTATTAATAACAAAAATAATAATAGTTAGCATTTCAACATAATATAAATGCCAGTAAAATCTAATTCATTCTAATAATACAAAGTAAACAACCAACTTAATGCAAATTATTTATTGAGAATAGTTATGATTCGTATTAAGTTAGCTTTATAAATTATTGAATAGTGTTAGAGTATGAAAACGTTTTTTTTTATTCTTCAGCTATTGCCAGTTACCATTTTTTGCCAGGGCCAATTCATAGAAAATAATGATTTTGGGTTTGGTGCTGGGTATTCAATTTTGAGTAATGAAAATTCGAGTACAACTAGTTTTGATTTTGTCATGACTACTTTTGGAATAGTTGATATTGGATTTGAAATTGGGAGCGGAGAAATTGATAATGAATCTTCTTCAGATCCATATAATTTATCTGCAAATCTTATATATGTTTCATATAATTTTAAAAGGAGAAATAATGATTTAGTAGTAAAATTTTTAGCTGGTTACTACTCTGGTTCTGTAGAATCAAACTATAGTTCAGATTTCAAATCATCAGGATTGTTATTAGGCTTGGGTGCGTATCCAAGACTGATGCATACACAATATGTTTCTCTTCGAATTGCGATTGAATTGTCGTATGGATTTCTCTCAACTTCGAGCGACGCAAGTTATTACAACGACGATTCACAATTCGATAATAGCAGAGTAATATCCTTTGGACTCAACTTGGATTTACTTCCAGCAAAAACCTTTCATATAATCCTATCTCCAAATATCTCAAAAGATTTAGTAAATTCAGAGAACGCATTATATATTGGGATGAATGCCCGGATACTGATAAGTGTTGGAACAGAAAGTGGAGGTTTAAAACCCCGATAATAAACCAACACTCATGATAAATTCGAATGGGTTATACTGAATATTCCTAATTTATATTCAATCGAAAAAACTTAAAAAGTATCAAGATTAAATTTAGAGTTTATTTATTAAATTTATCATCTCTATTGCGGATATTGCTACTTCCCATCCTTTATTACCAGCTTTAGTTGCGGCTCTTTCTTGTGCCTGTTCAATATTGTTTGTAGTTAGAACACCAAATAACACAGGCAATCCTGTCTCCATTCCAACCTGAGCGATTCCTCTGGATACTTCCGAGGATATGTATTCGAAGTGAGCTGTTTCTCCTCTTATTACAGCCCCAAGACAAATAACAGCATCATACTTTTTTGATTGAGCAAACTTTTTTGCTATAAGTGGAATCTCGAAGGCTCCGGGAACCCACGCAATTGTAATATCCTTTTCATTGCATTCATGTTTTAAAAGGCAGTCTTTAGCACCTGAAAGTAATTGAGAGGAAATTGACTCATTGAATCTGCTAACCACAATTCCAAATTTTTTTCCTTTGGCGTTGGGTTTTCCTTCGATAATCTGAGCCATTTTTCTGTCTGAAGATTGAATAGCTTTTAGTCTCTCTGAAGAATATGACCGAGACGGTCTCTTTTCGTTTTTAAATATTTTTCATTTAGAGGGTTGGGAGGAATCTCCAACGGAACTCTTTCAACAATTTCAAGGTCGTAACCTCTCAAGCCAATAACTTTTTTCGGGTTATTCGTCAGCAGCCTGATCTTTTTTATGCCAAGATCTTTTAATATCTGTGCACCGGTTCCATAATCTCTTAGATCAGGTTTAAAGCCGAGTGCTTCGTTTGCTTCAACGGTATCTTTGCCTTGTTCCTGCAAATGATATGCAAGAAGTTTGTTTACTAAACCAATTCCTCTTCCTTCCTGACGCATATAAAGTACAACACCTCTGCCGGTTTTCTCTACCATATTGAATGCTGCGAGAAGTTGTTCACCGCAATCACATCGTCTCGAACCAAAAATGTCTCCCGTCAAACATTCCGAATGAACACGAACTAATACGGGTTCATTTCCGCTGAGGTCACCTTTAACTAGAGCAATCGGATTATCCATCGGGTCAAGCAGGTTTTCATATAAATGTAATTTAAAAGATCCATGTTTTGATGGAAGATCAACCATAACTTTCTTTTGAATGAAATGTTCTCTTGCCATCCTGTACTCAATAAGATCGGCAATAGTAATTATTTTCAGTTTATATTTTTTTGCAAATTCCATCAGCATAGGAACGCGAGCCATTGTTCCATCTTCTGCAAGTATTTCGCAAAGAACTCCTACAGGATTTAAACCTGCTAATCTTACAAGATCAACAACAGCTTCTGTATGACCGGCTCGTTTAAGAACTCCACCTTTCTTTGCTATCAAAGGAAAAATATGTCCCGGTCTTGCAAAGTCAAACGGATCTACTTTACTGTCTGCAGCACGATTGATCGTTATTGCACGATCGTGAGCAGATATTCCGGTTGTTGTTCCATGTTTAAAATCGATTGAAACTGAAAATGGAGTTCCATGAAGTGCAGTGTTATTTTGAACCATCAAATCCAAGTCGAGCTCTTCAGCTCTTTCACTTGTTATCGGTAAACAGAGAGTTCCTCTTCCTTCTCGTGTAATAAAGTTTACATCTTTCGGTGTGACAAGCTCAGCAGCCATAACCAGATCGCCTTCATTTTCTCTATCCTCGTCGTCGACGACAATTAGCATTTTACCGGATTTAATATCCTGTATAGCATCTTCGATAGTGTCGAATTTAAAAGCGTGATTATTGTTTATCTTTTCATTCATGAATTATCCTGCTCTTTAATCCATTTTTCAGAAATATATTTTCCCAATTAAGCTTCCTTATTTGCTAATAATTTTTCAACATATTTAGCTAAAATATCAATTTCAACATTAACTTTCGAATTAACCTCTTTGAATTTTAATGTTGTATTCTGCCAGGTATGAGGGATAATTGATAACGAAATAGTATTTTTATTGAGATCAGCTATTGTCAGACTGATACCATCAATAGTGACTGACCCTTCTTTTATTAAATACTTTTCCAACGATTCCGGGATCATAATTTTTAATAAATAATTTTCTCCTAGTTTCTCAATTTCAGATATTATGCCAACACCATTGATATGACCTTGAACAAGATGACCTCCAAGCCGGTCATTTAATCTAACTGAGCGTTCTAGATTTACCTGATACGGAGCTTTAATTTCAGCAAAAGTTGTTTTTTCAAGTGTAGCTCCAACTGCATCAACCCAGAAAGAGGAATTCTCAAATCGGGTTACAGTAAGACAAACTCCATCAATACAAATGGAATCATTGATAGAAATATCTTCGAGAATTTTATCAGCTTGAATCTTGACAGAAATTCCTCCTGAGATTTGATTGATATTTTCTATTATTCCTATTTCTTCAATTATTCCTGTAAACATACCTTAAAGTTAAATATTTTCACTTATAAACTAATCAGAATATTTTCTGCTGTAAACCAATTTAATATCCCTTCCAAGCTTTTCACTTCTTAAAAGATTTAGATTTTTCATTTTTTTGATATTTTGGATGCTGATACCTTTTCCTAATTTTTTAGGTGATTGAAGAACTACAATCTCATCAAACAGGTTCTGTTCAATAAATTGATTAAAAATTTTACCTCCGCCTTCAACTAAAACAGAACTGATTTTTTGAATAGATAATTCCTGAATGATTTTTCTCAGGTCAAGTTTTTTTGAGCTACCTGATTCAAGTTGAAAAATTTTAACTCTTCTTTCTGTAATTGAAGATATTTTTTTTTCGCCGGCTGTTTCTGAGGTGAAAATCCATGTTTGTTCCGGATCGGAAATATTTAAAACTTTTGATTTAATTGGAATGCTTAACTTTCCATCGATAATTATTCTAACAGGATTTCTTCCTCTAACTTCTCTTACGGTCAAAAGTGGATCATCAATTTTAATTGTGTTTGCTCCAACCAGAACCGAATCGAACTCACTCCGTAATCTGTGAACGTACTCTCTTGATTTTTTTCCGGTCAGCCAGGTTTGTGCT
>JANWIS010000135.1 GCA_025449775.1 Ignavibacteriaceae bacterium | reverse complement strand
TTTTTATTCCATTCAGATGTAAAATCCCAATCACCTACTTTCTTATGTTCACCATTCAAAGTCAGATGAGTTTCAAATTGATGATTCTGCAATTCAAGTCCGAAATCCTCACAAAGTTGAATTAATCTTTCGTGAGATCTTCCAACCCATTCAGCACCAAGCTCACAGGTAAGATTTTCATCACTGAACTTGTGTGTAAATATTCTTCCACCGATACGATTCCGAGCTTCGATCAATTTCACATTTATTCCATTCTGCATCAGCTTATATGCAGCTGAAAGGCCGGAAATGCCTGCACCAATAATCACAACACTTTTGGCATTTGGACTTGGAACAGAAATATTCGGCATTATCATTACGCCTGCAGCAGCAGTTCCGGTTGTTTTAATGAATTCTCTTCTTTTCATCAAAGTCCTTTATATTTTTAGATATGAATTTGTGAATTTTATTTTTAATGTGAAAGGGGTTGATTGTATTGGGCTTATATTCGTGAATTCACAACAAAAATTATTATTAAGAAAGCCAATATGAAATTCATCCTAAATAGTTTAGTTGCTCTGCTAATTTTTTATTCAGCCTGTTCAGAAAATCCAAAAGCCGATCCAAATCTCATCAAAGAAGTTGAAGAATGGCATCAGAAAAGAATTTCAAGATTGAAGGAAGAAACAGGCTGGCTAAATCTTGCCGGGTTATTCTGGCTTAAAGAAGGTGAAAATAAAATCGGTTCGGCAAAAGATAATGATATAATTTTTCCATCTGGTCCTGAATATATCGGCTCACTTTTTTTAAAAGATTCAGTTGTTACAATAAAAATGATTTCCGGTCAAAATATTATGAACAATGGAGTATCGGCTCCTGAAATGATTCTGAAGGATGATTATTCTGACAGCACAACATTTCTTCAAGCCGGATCATTAAAATGGAATATCATAAGAAGAACAAAAGGATTCGGTATCCGGCTTCGTGATTTGAATGCAGTGCTTCTGAAAACTTTTGACGGCATAGAAAGATTTCCTATTAGTGATGAGTGGAGGATTAAAGCAAAATTTGAAAAGTATGATCCTCCAAAAAAAATTATGATACCTGATATCGTCGGAACAATTGATGAAGAAGAATCACCCGGTGCTGCTGTGTTTGCAGTTGGGGACAAAACATTTAGAATTGATGCTCTCGATGCAGGTGGAAACAGGATTTGGTTTATTTTTGCTGATCAGACAAGTGGAATTGAATCTTACGGTGCCGGAAGATTTCTTTATACAGATAAACCGGATTCAAACGGAATTGTTATTTTGGATTTCAATAAAGCTTATAATCCTCCTTGTGTCTTCACAAAATTTGCAACCTGTCCTCTTCCTCCAAAAGATAATTACTTAAAACTAAAAATTACTGCCGGAGAAAAAATGTGGGGAGAAAATCATTGAAGTTTTGTAATTAATTCTTTAATGGTCTCAATATGATGTTCATCATGTTCGAGAACAAACTGTGCCATATCAATTGGTTTCATCTGCTGTTTCAAGCGGGGATGAATTGAACTGTGTGATAGACTTTCCTGGTCAAGATGTTTTAATCTTTTTATAAAATGTTCTCTCACTTGTTTCAGCTGATTAGTCAGCTCATTTATATTTTTGCTGTTATGATTTGCTTCGTCTGTTTTCCTGTTGTTCTGATCTGCCGTTCTAAGAATTTCTTTTTTCTGTAAAAAATCATCAATCCTTCCATCGTGTATTTCCTCGAGGTCGATCAGGTGCCCGACATTTTCCTGTATTGACCACTTGCCGTCAATTCTTTTTGTACGAATTTCTTCGGGTAATGATAAAACAAGTTTATCAATTTTATCCGGTGTCTCCTTCAGCTTCATCAGAATTGAGCCGAAGTGTTCATTGTTCAACTCAAATTTGAATTTTTTATTAAACCATTTTTCTCTCATAATTTTTATCTCCATTCAGAAATTATCACTCCGCTTACAAGTAAAGCAACCAAAATATAACCTGAATCAATCAACCAAAGCAATACTGATCTTTGCGCAAATAAATTATGGATTAAACTTGTTGCTGCAACAAAACCAAACTAGCAAAGAAATGCTGCAAGTAATCCATATAGATATGCTGGAGTACTGAAGACATCTACTGCATAATCAATAATTACTGCAAGCACATAAGAAGTGATACACCATGCAATAAAAGTCAGCACATATACAAGAGGCTGTGAACTCTTTTTCAGCTCTTCTTCTGATTTTCCGACTTCTTTCACCCAGCGTTTTCCTAACACAATCGGTGAGTACCAGAGAGCTCCGATTGAAAAAGAAATTAAAGCAGAAACCAAAACTGCAATGTAATTTACATGAATTCTATACATTTCTGCCTCCTGTTATTATTTATCATTCCTGCCGATCACCGACAGCAATCCGTATGTTAATGCTTCAGCAGGACCTGTAAGATGAGATGAACCGTCAAAAACTTTTGGACCAAGAGTTAGCCTGCTATAATTTCTTTCCTGAATTTTTGTGACCAGGCTGTCAATCGGATTAAAATATTTTTCCTCTGATTCTTCGCTTCCAACAGATATAAAAAGTTTAATTTTTGCATCACCAATTTTTTCTGAAGAACTTTCTTCATAAGTAAAAATTGAGAAGTCATTCCAATCGAGATGCGGACTGCCGATGATATAACTATTAAATGTATCCGGCTGAGTGAAAAGTGTATACAGAGCGAATAATCCTCCAATTGAATAACCATAAATTATTCTGTCTCCGTTAATCGTACGATAATTAGAATCGATAAATGGAATCAATTCGGATTTCAGAAAATTCATAAAATTTTCTATTCCTCCTGTTTGAAGTGATCCATAATCTCTTTTACGCTTATTGCCAGCTGATTTATCGATTGAGCCGTAACCAATTCCAACAATAATTAGTTCGGGAATATTTCCACCGACTTGAAGATAACGAGCAATGCTTGTTGCCATTCCAAATGCTATATCACCATCTAAAACATAAAGCACAGGATATGCTTTACTTGAGTTACTATATTTGTCAGGAACGCTTATGAATAATTTAAATGTATCATCAACTTCCGCAGAAGAAAATTGAATATACTGAGCATTGTACAGATTGTAATTCTGAATATCGTCATCCATTGTCTGACAGTTTATTTGATCAGCAAAAACAGAGATCAGAAAAATTAATCCGGTGAAAGGGGCAAACAATTTCATTTTTTATCTCACTGTGGTGATGAATTTATATTGCAAACTAAAAGTTTATCAACCATATTAATTATATATAATGATGGTAACAATTACGAGCTTAAATTTAAGCAGGAACAAAATTACCGGTGACATTTATATCTTAAAGGTTTATTACAAAATTCGACGGTATAAAAATTGATTTTTTAAATGAGTAAATAACATTTATTGTAATCTTCGGTAAATTGAATTTAATACTAAAAAAACATTTGGTGCAAAGATGAAACGAGTAATAAGTATATTTTTAACAGCTTTCACACTCACCTCTTTTCCACAGAGTTTTACAGGACCAACGATCAACCCATTTGATCTGGAAAGCACTGGCGGTTTCAACAATCCGGTTCTTGTCGATATAGATAATGATAATGATTACGACTGCTTTAATGGACTTATAACAGGATACACTTCATTTTTTGAAAATACAGGAACTGCAGGTTTTCCTGATTTTGCAGATTGGTATATCAATCCATTTGGAATTTTTGATGCAGGAAATAATGCACAGCCCGCTTTTGAAGATATTGATAACGATAACGATCTCGATGTATATGTTGGTGAAGCAGGCTTCACAATTTATTTTTTGAGGAACACCGGAACAGTTTCTTCTCCTAATTTTACTTTTATTTCCACTAACCCGGATGGTATTACTGGGCTTGGCTCAAATGTATCTCCAGTTTTCGTTGACATCGACGATGATAATGATTTCGATCTTTTCACAGGTGAAACAAACGGCACAATTTCTTTTTACAGGAATATCGGCACAGTTTCCAATCCTCAGTTTGGAAATGAAGTAACTACTCCGTTTGGTTTGACAGATGTTGGTTCAAGATCATCACCATCTTTTTGTGACATTGATCTGGATGAAGACTTTGATGCATTCATCGGTAATGAAGCAGGTAATATTATTTTCTTTTTGAATTCCGGTTCAAAAACAAACCCGGCGTTCGATCCACCTGTAACAAATCCATTTGGCTTATCTGATGTCGGTTCATTTTCCAGCCCGACATTTGCGGATATCAACAACGATGGCAAAGAAGATTTGTTCGTGGGAACTGAAACGGGTTCGTTTTATTATTTCAGGAACACAACTATTGTGAGTGTTGAAGAAGAACAGAATTCAAACTTTGTTGAATTGAAAGCATACCCGAATCCGGTTAATGGAATTTTAAATTTAAGCACAAAGAATGTTGACCTCGATCGTGCAGAGTTATTTGTTTATTCAATTCTCGGCGAAAAAATGAACATCAGCCCGGTGAGGATTGGTTCGTTGATCACGATGGACTTTTCGAATGTATCAACTGGAATTTATTTGCTTATAATAAAAAGCGAGCTTATAAATTACTCGACAAAAATTATTAAAAGCGGTAACGGGTTTTAGTTATTAATTAGATACTCTGTTACTTTAACAACACCGTTTTCAACCTGCTCTTTTTTAATATTGTTTTGATAGAGCAGATATAAATTGTCATCCTCAAGTAACTTATCAATCACTTTTGGCAGATTCCCAATTTTCGGTTCATAAATTCCTAGTTTCTTTTCAATCAGGTAGTCAACATTTCCCTGTTCCTGTTCCCAGATATAATCATTAACAACCGGAACTTTTTTCAGATTCAGAATTTCCATAATAGTTGAAGCTCCGCATTTTGTAATTATCACATCTGAAATGTTTATCAGTTCATAAATGAAATCAACGTAGCTGTAAATCTTCAGGTTATTTGCACTGTATTTACTTTTTAAATTTTCAGCCCCTTTCTGCAGCACTTCGTTTTTCCCGCAGACAATTCCTATTTCAGCATTTAAATTTGACTTTAGAATTTCGTGCAGTATTTTCTCTCCTTTCGGAATTCCATCTCCTCCGCCAAGAATAAGTATTATTTTCTTTTCAATATCGAATCCAAATTTCTTTTTTACAGAAACAACTTCATCAATTGAAAGTGGTTTTGAAAATTTATCATCAATAATAAAAGAAAACTGCTGAACTGAATAATTTCTTTTCATCCTATTAACTTTTTCTTCAAGCTTTTTACTGAATACAATAAAATTCTGCTTCTTCTTCAAAAACCACATGGGGTGAGGTGTAAAGGGATCAGTAATAATTGTTTGAATAGGTATGAATAGTTTGTTTTTCTTTAATATTCTGGAAATCGGCAGGATGCAGAAGAAATGAAAAATGACAATATTATCCGGCTGCTCGCTTGTAATCACATCATCAAGATATTTTTTCATAAAGTAAGAAACAATGTTGCAAGTTATAATTGCAACTAAAGGTATTTTGTTCAATGCATAAAGCAGCTCGAAGAACCATTTCCCTGTATATTGCAGAATACGGTATCCATCCTCAATTATAAACTGAACCCATCTCGGAGTTTTTTCAAATCCATATATCAGCTTTGGATCAACTGCATCAGAATAATGTTTATTCATATAATTAAAAATTGCTCGGGCCGGAGCAAGATGTCCTCCGCCTGTTTTTAGATATATGAATAAATATTTTTTCTTGACACTCATTATTACCTATCGTAGCACCGGATGATTTTCTTTTTTAAGGAATCCGTCTTTCAGTATCTGTTTAATTTTATATGTGCCGAGCTTTCTTGCTTTTAAAAATCCATCCCATGCAGATTCTGCAAGAGTTCCTCTATCAAGAAGATCGTACAACCACTGGTCAGTATATTCAGGTTTATCCTGCTTCAAAGCTGCCTGAACTTCGCGCAGCCATTTCCTGTTAAACTTTTCCTGCGAACCGATAATCGGGCTCATAATAATTGGTATGCCCAATGCACAATAGAAAGAAAGCTCACTTGGCTTTGTCCATAAAATATCTGTCTCGTGTAATACTTTGTTAAATTGATCGAAGTAATCATGTAATGATTCCGAGTAAATGATTTTTATGTTTTTATTTTCAGTATCTAACTCACTTACGACGAACTTAAAATATTCATAAACTTCTTTTCTTATTCCGGCTACAAGGATCAGCCGCACTTCCCCATTTCTTAATTTTTCTTTCAGGCTTTGTGCAATCTTTCCGCCGAACTCTTTCTGTGCACCGGCACCGCCGATTGCATAAGTGATTGTTAGTTTTCTTTCATTCCTGAAAACACAATTTTCTTTTCCCAAAAAATGTTCAACATTCATTCCATGTCGTGCCCAAAACTTTCTTTGAGGATCAAGGTAAAATAATCTCTGTGCAAGATCTTTTTTTAATACGGAAAGGTTTTCATCTCCAAGAAGTTCTTTCGGCAATGGAAAACCTGTCAGATGAATTCTTGATTCCGGTACACCATAAGCTCTCAATCGCTGTGCTGCTTTACCACATGGCGCAAAATATTCTATTCTGCTTTCCCAAGGTTGTTTTGCTACCCAAACACGGTTAATATCTGCATCGCAAATGATGCAGTAAATTTTATTGAACCCTTTTTTATCAGCAGCAACAGCTGAGGCATAAAAGGAAGTTACAAGTGGAAGATCTTTTGTAGAAATTTTTTCAAGCATTCCTCGGCATAAACCTTTTTCAATAGTTGATTCTAAAAGGTTAACCTGGAATGTAGTATTTGAAAGGTTTCGCATTGGATAAAAAGATGGGATGTGTTGTAATGTATCGAGCATTGAAAATAATGGCGGACCAATTACCGGAACTCCTTTTGCTCTTGAAAAGAATTCGTATGCATTCAATAATCGCTTCCACAGTTTCTGTTCCGATTTGGAAACGGCCCCTGACGAACCAACAGTAATTAAACCATCTTCGGCAATATCTTTTAAAGGGTAAACAGCACGCTGATGCCCGTATCCCATATCAGCAGATACAACCCACGCTTTGTTGTTCAATTCACTCATAGAAATCACTGATGAAAGAGAAGAAAATATTATTAATAGAAAAATAGGGAATTACGGAATGGGATTTAAGCGGAAGGAAATTAATTAATGCTTGTAAAAATTAAAAAGTTCTTTTGCGTGTTCTTTCTCTTAACCATTCGAAAGTTACAACTGCAAGAAATAAAACAATGCCTGTTGCAAATCTTAATGTCTCGTCCATTTGCTTATCCTTTTTAAATGTTATTTAACGCTAGAAACCTATGCAGAGAATATTATGTGAAGATTAAGCCAACGTTAATTTTAAGTTAAGTATGATTTAGATAATATTGATTTCATCATAAATCGAATTATTTAATCTTTGCCCGTATTCAAAAATCCATATAGCGGATTAAAAAATATCCCGAAAAATATCTGGATACTTTCAGCTGCAACACTCATTAATAGAGCTGGTACGATGGTGCTGCCATTTGTTGCCCTTTATGCAAAGCAGGAATTAAAAGTGTCAACAGGTGATGCCGGGCTTGTTTTATTTTTTTATGGTATCGGTGCATTACTCTCGGCTCCGTTTTCAGGAAAATTGAGTGATAAAATTGGAGCTTTAAAGTTGATGAAGATCTCGCTGCTCTCAACCGGTTCATTCCTTTTTTTATTCTCAGTGATAACAGACTTTACCGGATTTTTAATTCTAAGTTTTATCTGGGCAATTTTAAGTGAAGCATTCCGTCCGGCTTGTATGTCTTTCATTTCAAGTGAGATAAGTTCCGACAGAAGAAAAACTGCTTTTGCACTTAACAGACTGGCAATAAACCTTGGAATGAGCATCGGACCGGTCATTGGTGGAGTTCTGAGCACAGTAAATTTTTCACTTCTGTTTTATGTTGACGGATTGACATCTTTGGCTGCCGGTACATTTTTAATTTTTTCTCCATTGGGAAGACAATTACATGCAGAAAAAGAAATCAATGTCCAGCAAATCGTTCACGAGAAAGTAAGTGTATTTAAGGATAAAAAACTGCTTTATTTTTTAATTGCACTTGTTCCTGTAGAGATTGTTTTCTTTCAGCACATTGGGGCTTTGCCATTGTTTATTGTAACCGAACTGGGATACTCGAATGCAGTTTTCGGATTTCTCGGTGCAGTAAATACAGTATTAATAATTTTTATTGAGGTCCCAATTAATGATGCGATGCGTAATTGGAAAGATTGGAAGTCAGTTGGACTTGGAGCTTTATTATGCGGAGTCGGATTTGGGTTGATGGCATTCACTCAGGAAATCCCGATGATCGTTTTCCTTATTGTGATCTGGACATTTGGTGAAATGATTTTCTTCCCTTCTGCAGGTGAGTACGTTGCAAAGATCGCCCCTGAAAAACAGCGTGGAGAATATATGGGTTATTACCAGATGTCGTTTAGCTTTTCATTTATGGTTGGTCCATGGCTTGGTGCAGAAGTTCTTGAACAGTCTGGATCATTTAACCTATGGATTGGATGTCTTGTGCTGGGATTAATTTCTGCGGTGATGATGCTGAAGTTAAGAAGAAGTTAAATCAAGATAAAAAAGCCCCCCGATCTTATCGGGGGGTTTACCACAATACATTTATAGATAATTATTCTGATGCCATTTCAAGAGCTTGTGAATTTCTTTTGAGTCTTGATATCAACAGCGCAAGTCCGGCAGTAAATATTCCCAGAACTATTAACCATATCCACCACTTCGATGGATAAAGTTCACTTCTCCATACTTCAATATTTTCTTCAATAATATCTTGATGACTTTTTTCAAGCATTCCGTTTTCCACAAGAAATGGTGTCCAGTTAGCTTCTATTTCATTTGTCCAGGTAACTTCGGCAAATTCTTCAAATGTTTGTTCGGCGTCTTCTTCCGGTACTGCATTGATATTATTTTTCTCATCTTCAATGTATTGATTCACTGATTGTGCAAAACCTTCTCCGTCAGAAAAATTATTTAACGGTATACCCTTTTCAGCAAACACTTCCCTTATAGATTCCCATGCTTCCTGTTTAACTGCAGCTGTCCAAGTATTAAATAAAGAATCTATTTCGCGTACTTCTCTTGCCCGGGTTTTATCATCGGCATAAACTTCCAGCAGTCTCGGACCAATCTTCGACCACGTATCTGCAAATTCTGTTTGCTGATCGAGAATTTCTGAAATATCTGTGGCTTGCAAAGAAGTTAAATCAAGATATTTGATGTTATCTCCAATCGTTGTTTTAACATTTACAAGAATATTATCTTTCTCAACGTCCGATGTAATCTGATCTTTATCTTCGGAAGAGAGCATTGGCTTTTCTCTCATAACCGGTGGCATAAGACTGTCAACCATATTCATTACAAAAAGATCTCTTTTGTGAAGAGAGGATTTAAGATCAGCGACAACTTTATTTAGTCTGCTGGTTTCTTTTTTGCTTTTACTGAATTGCAATTCCAATTCTTTAAAGCTTACTTGCAGTACGTTGTTCATCACTTTCAACGTATCAACCTCTTGTTTAAGAACCATTACCTCTGCTTCCAGAACTTCGGCCGCAGCAAAATTTCTTTCCTTCTGATTAAATTCCTCGTTAAGTCTTGCAATAGTCATTTCAAATTTCTGCGGATACAAAGCCTTATCCAGAAGTTCAGATTGATTTGAATATTCCATGGCTAACTTTTGAAGGTCGCCGGAGATTCCATTCAAATCTGTAGTTGAAGCAGCATTTCTAATTTGTTGTTCAACAGCTGCACAATCCTTTTTAAAGTTCTGAACTGTTTCATAATCTGATTGTGCGATGCTCAATGATGTAAACGCAACGAACAGAAGTAAGAATATTCGCCCTATTAAATTTTTGTTATTCATTACATACCTCCTTCAATTCCTTCGTGGGTTAAACTAAATTTTTTGTTATTCCCGTCAACTAGTTCGATATAACTATATCTCTGGTTGAATGCCGGGTTAACAATCCCAATTTCAGAAATTGAAATTTTGTTTTGCAAATTAAGTTCACCTTCTTCAGCCTGGAAGACATAAACGTTTTTAAATTCCCTAGCTGTTATGTAGTAGTAACCTTGATGGTCTCTAATTAGCCTGATCTCTTCACCCATATAGGCATTTGAATCCTGATGTTCTTCCAAAAATAATGGTTTTGAATTGAATTCGACGGAATATTTTTCGTCAAATACATTCCCATTTTTATCAACAGGAAGAACAGATTCTATCGGCCACGCAAAATTAGCAGATTCTAGGGTAAGAGTCGAACAAGCTGTATAGGTCAATAGCGCTGTTATAATCAAAAAAAGATTTAGTCGCATTAGAGCTTTCCTTTCATATTAGTTAATAATAACTTGATTACTTTCCCGGTAATCATTTCACATTAATTAATATTGATTAAACAGTATCTCTTTTCGCTATAATTACCTTCCCTCTAATAAGTGGATAGTTTACTTACTTTTCTTTCAGGATTTATCCAATTTTACTTTTGAATTCAAGTCTTTTCCAGATGACTCTTTCAAATTGATAGATTCAAAAATTACAAAGAATTGATTTCGGGCTCAGAATCAAAAATATTTTAAATTGTGGTGTAAAATTTTTTACACTACACATTTGTCAAAAAAAGTCTGTCACATGAATATTGTAAAGCTTAATTCATTTTAAAAATCTAGTCTACTGATGGGAGCTCTTGTTTTCTCCTCCTTATAAAAAAGAAAACTACCATAACTATTATTAGAACAGCAGCTATTAAATAAATCCACAAATGTGATGGATAAAGTGCATTCTTCCATTCAGCAATTTTACTCTCCATCTTATTTTTATTTTCATCTGTGAGCAATTTATTCTCGACTAAATAATTCATCCATACAGGCTGAATTACTTCAAACCATGTGCTGTCAGCAAAGTTTGCATAAACTTTTTTGGAATCTTGTTCACTTTTCACTCCAAGATTTTTAAGCTCTTCAGTAATAAACATTTCAACGGAGCTTGTGAAGTCCTTGCCATTTTTAAAGCTTCGGAGTTCAATTCCATTGAGTGAAAATTCTTCATTCATTGATTCCCATGCTTCGCTTGAAACAGCTGCATACCAGCTATCAAATAATTCTTCTATTTGCTTCAGCTCGTCAGCTTTACTTTTATGATCAATATAAACTTCAACTAACTTAGTTCCGACTTTACTCCACTTCCCTGAAAAATCTGCTTGCTGTTTTTTAATTGCTGAAAGATCATCAGGCTTTAATGATGTCACCTGAATAAACTGGATGTTATCTCTTATAGTTATTTTAATATTGTTCAACACATTATTTTTTTGTTCTTGTGTCGCAACGGTTGTTTTATCTTCAATGGTTAAAGTGTCTTTATCTCTTACAATCGGAGGCATAAGGCTGTCAATCATACTCAAGACAAGATCATCTCTTTGTCTTATTGAAGATCTTAATTCAGCAACCAGGTTTTCTAATTTCTTAATTGACTTTGCATCTTTCTGACCTCTTGCTTCAAGATTCTGAACTTGTGCGATAAGTTCATTATTTCTTTGGTTCAAAAATTCAACTTCCTGTTTAAGTTCTCCAACTTCTGTTTGAAGAACATCAATAGTTGTAAAATCACCTTTCCTCAACAGGAACTCATTATTAAGTTTATTAATTGAAGCATCATATTTGTCCGGGTAAAGACTTTTATCCAGTAAATCTTTATGCTGGGAAAATTCTCGACTCAAAGAATTTATTTGTGCAGCAACTTCTTCAAGTTCTTGTAGAGTGGTTGCAGCTTTAATATTTTTCTCAACAGTCACATATCCTGATTTGAATTTATCTACAATCTCTTTATCGGATTGTGCAAAAGTTAAATAGTTAAATCCTACTGTGAAGAATAAGACTAATATGCTTATCGAAACTAAGCTTCTCATTCTGTACCTCCTTCAACTCCTTTATTGGTAAGATTCATTTTATTTTTTCCATCCACCAGTTCAATGTAGGGATCTCTCTGGTTGAAAGCAGGAGACTGCAAACCGAACTCAGAAATAAATATTTTTGTGTCAAGCATCATCTTCCCTTCATCGGTTCTGAAGACATAAACATTTTTAAAGCTAGAAGCTGTGATAAAGTAAAATCCCTGGTTATCTCTTATCAATCTTATCTTTCTGTTCATAAATGCAAGAGAGTCTTTAAACTCCTCTAAAAACATCGCTTTAGTATTGAATTCCAATGAGTATCTCTTTTCCAAAACATTTCCATCGTCATCAACCGGAAGAGCAGATTCGAGAGGCCATGCAAAATTAGCCGGCTGTAATGTTAGTGAAGTGCAAGCTGAAATAACTGCGAACAGGATTACAGAAATAATTATTAATTGCTTCATAATTTCTCCTGAAAAAATTTAGAGTAATTAAATACCAGAATATTGTTATGATTTTGAAGAAAGAATTTTAAAGCCGGTATAAAAAATACAAAGAATGAATTTATAATTTTAAAATTGAAAAGCCGCAAATAGTGCGGCTTTAAATTTTTATCTTAAAGATTAAATATTATCGTCTTCCTCCTCTTCCACCACCTCTCATACCGCCTCTAGCACCACCACCACCGCCACCACCTTTTTTATCTCTTGGTGGACGAGCTTCGTTAACTACTAACTTTTTACCTTTAAGTTCATATGTATTCAGGGTTTCAATTGCTTTCATAGCTTCTGCTTGTGAGGGCATTTCAATAAAGCCAAATCCCCTGGACTCCTGGGTAAACATGTCTCTAATCACCTTTACACTGTTTACTTTGCCGTGCTGAGAAAATACTTCAGTTAAATCATCTTCTTTTACTTCAGGGGATAGATTGCCCACGTATATGTTCATTTTAAACTCCTTAAAAAATAAATAAATAACTCCCAGGCATTCTGTTAACTATTTGCCTGATGATCGTCATCTTAAAAAACAGATAAAGCATTAATTATTTGGAGAGCTGTTATCTTTCTTTTATGCAGACGCTCAAAGTTAGAATAAATACTAAGCTTTTACAAGTCTAAACAAATACTAAAGTCAAATATTCTGCTCATGATAAAGGTTTATTAATTTTATCTCCGCTGTATTTTACTATTAATCTTATCCCCGGTCTGTTTGTAATATAGTACCAAATCCATTCTATCATAACTCTCAATCTGTTTCGAAATCCTATAAGGTAAAGTATGTGAACAAAAGACCAGACTAACCATGCAAGTAAGCCAGAAAGTTTAAATCCTTTAATTACTCCAACAGCTTTTGCTTTTCCAATAGTTGCCATCATTCCTTTATCATTGTATTTAAATTTTTTCCTGGAGTTTTTATCTATTCCCTTGACAATAATTTTGGCAACATATTTACCCTCCTGCATTGCAACTGGTGCAATTGCCGGGAGATATTCACCTTTTTCATTTTTTAATGCGGCTGCATCTCCAATTACGAAAATGTTCTCATCTGTTTTAGTGCACATATCATCATTAACAATTGCTCGTCCTGATTTGTCTGTTTCAATCCCTACAGCACTGATTAATGAGGAGGCCTGGTTTCCTGCGGCCCATAAAATATTTTCGGTTTGAATAAATTCGTTGCCAACCTGTACACCATTTTCATTTACTTCAGTTACTTTTTCATTCAGGATAATTATTACTCCAAGTTTTTTCAGATCTTCAAGTGCATGCTTTGAAAGCTTATCCGGGTACGCCGAAAGAATTCCGGGAAGTGCTTCTATTAAATAAACTTTCGTCATAGAAGCATCAATGTTCCTGAAATCTGGAAGAATATTTTTATTTACAATTTCAGAAATAGCACCGGCAAGCTCTACTCCAGTTGGTCCCCCTCCGATTATTACGAAGTTCAAATGCTTCTGACGATTATCCGACACTTTCTCTTTTTCTGCTGCTTCAAGAGATAAAAGAATTTTTTCCCTGATCTTCAAAGCATCATCTAAAGTTTTTAAACCGGGTGCATATTTTTCCCAGTGATCTTTACCGTAATAGGAATGCCTTGACCCTGTAGCAATAATCAGGTAATCAAAATCAATTTCCGAGTCGTTGAAAAAAACTTTTCGTTGTTCTCTGTCAATTGATTTTACTTCACCAAGAAAAACTTCTACATTTTTATAATCACTGAAGATTGATCTTATTGGGCTGGCAATGTCGGCCGGAGAAAGTGCGGTTGTTGCAACCTGGTAAAGCAATGGCTGAAAGACATGATGGTTTGTCTTATCAATAATTGTAATATCAAACTCATGTTTTGCCAGGACTTTAGCTGCTGAAAGTCCGCCAAATCCGCCACCTATTATAACTACCTTTTTCATGTCTTCTCAACTTATCAAAACAAATTTATTAAAAAACAGTTAGTTATTCGTTGAGTATCATCACATAAAATATTTGTACAGTAGCGGATTTATTACTATTGTGAAAAAAATAAAATTAAACTGGTCCGTTTACTATGAGATAATAATTCAATTATACATCACCCTTTTCTTTTTTCCGTTCAAAGTAAAAAGGAAAGTCCTCGGGTTTCAGTAAATGTTCGGGCAGAAGTTTTTCTAATTCTTTCATTTGTTCCTTAAATTCTTCCTCGTCGAAGTTCCAATGAAAGTTGTTAAAATCATGCTCACGAAGTTTTTCCCTCAACTCTTCCATATTTTTTTTGAATTCCTCGTCATTGAACTTAAACAAATCAAAATGTTCTTTGTGCTTTGAAAACTCTTCTCCAAACTTTTCCATTTCCTGTTCAAACTCTTTCATATTAGTATCAAAGTCATTCATTTTAAAAGTAAACTTTCTGTCTCCGCAACTCATCTCATCCAGCTGATCATAAACCTTGTGTTTATAATCTTCCATAAGTTCATCAGGAATTCTATTTCCGTTTTTATAAATGGAAGTTATTTCGCTCCCATCAAAGTTTGCTTCCCAATGAATTTTTTCTCCGTCAACTAATTCGTAAAACGAAAGATACTTTTGTGAAGTTTTGTTCAGGGAATCTACTGCTGGATTAGTACGAGAAGCAGATTCAAATGAGAAAAGAATAATCAAAAAAATAATAAGTAGATGTGCAGTTGATGTTTTAATAATAGCAGTTGTAAAAAAGTTCATATTAATTCCTCATTTTTGTTTTACCTGAAGTTGAGACGCAATAGATTGGAGAGAGTTTCATTATTAACAAATGACAGGAAGAATGAGTTATTTAGCTGATG
>JANWIS010000134.1 GCA_025449775.1 Ignavibacteriaceae bacterium | reverse complement strand
GCTCAAGGTTTCATTCACGTGAATTCAACTCCTGATGGTTTTACAATTTTTCAGAACGATAAAAATACCGGCAGATTAACTCCCGACAGCATTTCATATATCGAAGCCGGGTTTTATGAAATTGCTTTGAAGAAAAAATATTTTAAAGATACAGTTCTTACCGTTACTTTGAATGAAAATGAAAAATTATTTCTGGATATTGACATCAGTGCTGATCCTTCTATGTACGGAAATCTTTCTCTACAGACAGTTCCGGCCGGTGCAAATATTATTCTGAATGATTCCTCTTTGAACAAAGTAACTCCATCAACTCTTCAAAATTTATTGCCAGGTGAGTACCAAATTAAATTCAGCTTGTTCAATCATAGAGAAACAGAAATAGAAGCTATTGTTCAAAGCAGTCAGACAAACAGTTATACTGAATTGTTGCGCGATACATCTGAATGGATTGATTACCAGGTTTTTAATTCCGGTATCCAGTCAAATTCACTTACGGCAATTGCTCTCGATAATAACAGCACAAAATGGATTGGCACTTTAGATAGAGGTCTAATCAGGTTTGATGAATTATCATTTCAAAATTTTACCACTTTAAATTCACCAATTCCAGGAAACAAAATAAATTGTATTTCGATTGATAACCAGAATCGTGTTTGGGTTGGAACAGACTTTGGCATCGGAGTTTATAATGGAATCAGCTGGACAATTTATAATTCTGATAATTCAGGATTAATTTCAGAAACTATTAAAACTATGAAGTTTGATTCCGGTGGAAACTGCTGGATTGGAACAACAGCAAATCTTGTGAAGTTTGATGGAATCAACTGGACTGTTTATAATGAACCTTCAAGTGGTGACTGGATAAATGATATTTATATCGAAGCATTAAATAATAACTGGATCGGAACAAAGAGTAATGGAATATTTATTTTTGAAAACGAAATTTTCACTCCGGTTTTACAACCTGCTCATAACTATCCATCTAAAACTATTTCTTCTATTGCTTCTGATGGTTTAAATAATATCTGGTTTTGTTTTTTACCTGATACTGCTGGAAGAGGAGGAGCTTCATATTGGAATGGAAGCAGCTTCACTAATTTTTTATTCGGTACACCGCAGAATAATATCAATCATATTTTTATTGACGGAAGTGATAACAAATGGTTTGCGACTTCTGAAGGATTTTTGGTTTTAGATCCGCAGAATTCTTCTATGTTATTTAATACATTTAATTCATTGATCAGTGCAGATAACATCGGAGCTTCTGCACGCGATGAGAATGGAAATGTTTGGATAACTACAACAGGCGGGGGATTGAATAAGTACAAACCACAGCCGTAATTTTATTTCTCAACCTGGAATACCGAATCCAACACTGTTCCATCAACCCATTTAATTATTGCAACAACTTTATTTTTATTCACTTTTGGTTTTACCGGAGCTCCACTGCAAATTTCATCAACTTCTTTTTTGATTTGCTTAATATCTCTGATTGGAAGTGGAGAATCATTCACCGCTTTCAATAAATCTTTTCTCAGTGGATTAATTGCAATTCCTCTTTCCGTAATAATCACATCAATCAATTCACCGGGACCACAAAGAGTTGTGACCTCATCAACAATGACCGGAATTCTGTCCCTGAAAGATGGAATGGCAAGTATCGAACATTTTGAATAAAGACAGTTCTGCCATCCTCCGATTCCATGCAGAAGATAACCATCAGAATGAGTGACAACATTTGCATTAAAATTTACGTCGACTTCTGTTGCACCAAGAACTGCAACATCAACCATTGAAGCAAAATTTCCTTTGCCATGAAAATTGTAGCTTGTAAAAGGAGATGTGTTTACATGGTTTGCATTTTCTCTCATGCTTCTAACTCCATCGAGGTCAAAAGTTTGTCCATCAAGGATGTAATCAGTTAATCCTTCTTCAAGAAGTTCAACAAGATACTTTGTGCTTCCGCCTCGCATAAATCTTGCTTTTACATTTTTTGATTTCATTTTTTCTTTTAAGAATAAAAGAAATGCAAGATTAGTTCCGCCGGCACCAGCCTGAAGTGAAAATCCGTTTTTCATAATTCCTGCTGCTTCAATAAAATCTGCTATATATTCTGCGATGAGTAAACGATCCGGTGATTTGGTTACTTCAGTTGTTCCTGAAACAATTTTTTTTGGATCACCAAGCGAATCAACTTCAACAACATAGTCAACATTATTTCCCTGAATCTGCCATGGAACACATGGAAATGGAACCAGACTATCTGTAACAACAATTACTTTATCGGCATACTCTGAATCAGCCAAAGCGAAACCAATTAATCCGCAGGCTGATTTACCACGATCACCAGTTGAATTTCCAAAAGGATCGGCTGTTGGAGCTGCAATTACTGCAATGTCGATATGAACTTCTCCATCCTGGATTGACTGATATCTTCCTCCGTGTGAACGAAGAACTCCAACGCCTTTCATCTTTCCTTCAGAAGTAAATTTGCCAAGAGGTCCATTCATACTTCCTTCGATGTGATGAATAGTTCCATCTTCAAGATATTTTATTAAATGAGAGTGAACCGGAAAAGAAGCAGATGGGAACCAGCGGATATTTTCTACTCCCATTTCTTTTATTGTATCAAACAGAATATTTGTAACTAAATCACCGTTCCTTAAATGATGATGAGTTGAAATAGTCATTCCGTCTTTTAATCCTGCTTTCCTCAAAGCAGTCTTTAAATCTTTTATGACTTTATTCCAATCTTTCGGATATTCCATACACGAATGAATCGGTGGTTTAGCTTTAACTCCGTTTGGTTTGTACTTATCAACTCCTTTAAATGGAACTTGAGTTTCTCCGTTCACTTCAGTTGGAACTAATCGGCCAATATTATTTTTAATCAATTTCATATTGTTCTCCAATCCTTGCTGATCTGATTATTCATTAATGCAAGATTGATAGTTTTCATTGCACGCTTTACCACTGGTGGATCAATCATTTTACTGCCAAGAGAAACGACACCCAATCCTTTTTTCTCAGCGTCTTCAAATGCAAGAACGATTTTCTTTGCTTTTTCAATTTCTTCTGTGGTTGGTGCAAATGCTTCATGAACAACTTTTACCTGTCGAGGATGAATACAACCTTTGCCTTCAAAGCCAAGAGATTTTGCTTCAAGAACACTTTCTCTCAATCCCTGCATATTTGAAACATCAGAATAAACTGAATCAATCGGCTGAATTCCGGCAGCTCGTGCAGCATTTACAACCATACTTCTTGCAAAGAAACTTTCTCTTCCTTCATCAGTTCTTTGAGTACCGATATCAGCAGTATAATCTTCCAAACCAACGGCAAGTGCACAGTTATTTTTTGATGCAGAAGCAATCTCAAATGAATTAATAACCCCAAGTGCACTTTCGATTATCGGCATGTAGTATACATCATTTTTTATTTTGTTTTGTTTTTTAATCTTCTCAACTTCTTTTTCAACATCTTTCACTTGCCTTGCTGATTCACATTTTGGAATGAGAATAACATGAACATTATGAGGAACAATAAATTTCAAATCATCCAATCCTTTTGGTAATTGATTTATTCTAACCATTCTTTCTCCGCCATAAAAATCAACCGAGCGAAGTGCATTCCTAACTAACAATTGTGCGGCATCTTTTTGCGAAGGTGCAACACTGTCCTCCAAATCCAGAATTAATCCATCCGGTTCATGCAGACCGGCATTAATAAAAAATTTAGGCTCATTTCCGGGAAGATAAAGTCTGCTTCTTCTCAATCTGTCTTTAGCAGATTTGTAAATAGTTTTTTTTGAAATGGGAAGGAGAAATTCTTTTTTTGTTGACGGGAAAATTCTTTTTACAGCCGTTTCAAATCTTGCTGCAAGTGTAAAAGGAAGAGCACCATAGTCTTCAAGTAATATTTGAGCATTTTTAATATTAAAAAATTTGCACATATCAAGTATTAGCTTACGGATTGAATCACCGTACATTGATTCAACTTTACTTTTTAAATTTAATTTTATTCCGCCGCTTGATTTGATTTCCAATTCAATGTAGCAATCGGAACGGACAGAATCGCCGTGAATACCGGCTGAGGATTTTTTTATTTGTTTCATATTTTATTTTTCCCTGAATTGTCATCGCGAGGAATGAAATGACGAAGCGATCTCTGAATCAACAGATTGCTTTCATCCCCATAAATCGGGATTCGCAATGACATTAAAGTTTATACTTTCAGCTTCTTCATAAACTCTTTTGCAGTTAATTGGTCTGCGTTAAATATAGCTTCCTTTACTTCTTTTCTCCTGCCTGCCATCAATAATTTTTCTGAAAGAGCTTCGAATTTGTTATCGAGATCTTCCATCGTCATTGGTTCTCTCGGATCACCTTTCGGGAATTCAAGATATTCTGAAAATTCTCTTCCATCTTTTGTTTTAACAACAACTTTACTCGGCTGTTTTGCAGGAAACATTTTCTCAAATTCAATCGATGGCTCACCTTTAATTCTGTCTATCACTTCCCAGATTCTCGGATCTTTTAACTTCTCATCACTGAATGATTGAGTAGTTACTTTATGATCGACCAAAGCTGCAGCAATACAATAGGGAAGTGAGTGATCTGCTGTTTCTCTTGATTCAGGTCTGTACTTGTGAGGATCAAAAAGTATATCATAAGCCTGTGCTAAAGTTGTGAGAGTTACAGAATCTATCTGATCATAACTGATATTATTTTTTGTTACAACTTTTAAAGTAGCAGAAATATGTGTGTGAGTTAAGGCTTCGGTCGGGAACGCTTTCATACTGCATTCCATAATTTTATAACTCTCACCTAATCCACCGATTAGTTTGTCCAGATTCCATTTCCATTCAGAAACTCCATCTCTTCCTCTCATATTCATCGGTTCAACTTTTTGTTCTTTTGCATTCCATCCCAGAAATGTATCCATAAATCCTTCTTTGCCTTCGAACACATTTTCAGTTCCGCTGAAACCTTTTTTTGCCATCAATGCTGCAAGAACCCCGCTTTGAACTGCCATCGGATCGACCGTGTTTTTCATCATTGTTAATTTACCTGCAGTCGGGCATCCGATTGTGTGATTATGACTGCCGCTGATTCCAATTGCGTTTACCATTTGATCTTCATTCAATCCAAGCATCTTTCCGGCTACAATCGGAGAAACAAATTGTGTTAAAGTTGCGTGATGCCATTTGCGTTCACGGATTCCTGGAACAGCGAACAAACAAAGTCTCTGCTCAAATTCATAAGCAAGAACAATTGCCGTGATAACTTCTTTCATCGAAGCACCAACCATTTCTCCAACAGAAAGTGCAGCAGGAATTATATCAGATGGATGAGACGGATCTTCTTTCCAATAAATATCATTGAAGTCGAGTGCACGAATCATCAAAGAATTAATTAGCGTTGTGTTAACAGCAGGAAGTTTATCACCAAAGCCAATTACTGTTGCTTCACCTTTTCCTCCCATTTCTTTGTAAATATCTCTGATGATGTTCACATCTTTTGTGTGATAACTTCCATAAGCACAGCCGATTGAATCGTACAAGTATCTTTTTACTTCGTTAACGACTTCTGCTGGTAAGTCTTCGTATTTTAGCTTGATTGAAAATTCCGAAATTGTTCTTGAAATTGATTTCTGCATATAGT
>JANWIS010000133.1 GCA_025449775.1 Ignavibacteriaceae bacterium | reverse complement strand
GATTTGGGAATTCCATAATGTTTTTGAAGTTAGCACCACGAAAAGAGTAAATTGATTGTGCATCATCTCCAACTACCATCACATTTCAATTATGCCTGACTAATCCTTTAACAATATCAGCCTGAAGTTTATTTGTATCCTGGTATTCATCCACCATTACAAAATTTATTGACGACAGAAGATTTTTGGATGCTGGATTCCCGCTTTGTAAAAATTCTCTTAAGTAAACAAGCAGGTCATCGTAATCGAGCAGATTATTTTTTCTTTTATAACTCTGAAATATTTTTTGAATATCCAGAATTTTATCAAGCTCCATCATGAAGTGAGGATATTCTTCTTCAATTATAGTTTCAACTGGTCTTTCTGTGTTTACAGAAAAGCTGAAAATTTTATTTAATGTTTCTTTTTTAGGAAATCTTCTTTCCTTAGCAATTAATCCTTCCTGGTTACGGATCAAGTTGATTATATCTTCACTGTCACCCTGATCAAGAATTGTAAAGTTAGAATCGAGTCCGGCAGCTTTCGAATATTTTCTGAGTGTAACATTTGCAAACGAATGGAAAGTTCCTCCGCGGATTTTTGAACATCGGTCATCAAGCAAAACTGATGCTCGTTTCATCATTTCATTTGCTGCTTTACGTGTGAATGTTAAAAGTAAAATTGAATTCGGGTCATGTCCCAGCTCGATTAATCTAGCAACTCGGTAAACTAGAGTTCTTGTTTTCCCGGTTCCGGCACCAGCGATAATAAGATAAGCTCCGTCAACTGCAGACACAGCCTCATACTGCGATGCGTTTAGCTCCTGCTGGTAATTTATAGCAAAGCGAGATTCATCAAACTTTTTCCTAAAACCTGCCTGACCGATTCTCGTAAGTTTATATTTTTTCTGATTCATCTGCGAAGTGCTTTTGGCTTACCAATTATTTCTGAAATGATAATGTACTCTTTTAATGTAGAAGGGTTTTTAAATCTGGATTTTACCAGGGCAATTGTTTCTCCTTGCTTATGGCCTGATTTCACAAGTGATTCCTGGAATACTTTTGCTCTTTCTTCAACACTTTTATCAACACGTGCAACTCTTTTTCTTACATCTTCTTTCTTTTTCTCCCAAACATCTGCTGCATGTTCAGAAGCTGTTGTTGTATGCCAGTTTTCAGTCTGCGAATGTTCTTCTACTTCTGCCATCCTTTTTGGTTTTCCTTCATCGAAGGAAGTTGATTTATCAAGTGAAGTTTGTTCACTTTCGGGATGAGAACTTTTCTCACCTTCAGAAAAAAATCCCTCAATCTCTTTGAGTATATCGTACTCAGTTTTTTGTTGCGACTGAGGAATAGAAATCTCACGAGTCGGATATTCTTCGGAATGAGTAGTTCGTTCCGTTGGCTGTTTTGGTTTGGCTCTCTTCTTAAATATACTGCTGAGAAAGCTGATGATAATTACTACATAGATCAGTATTTCAAATAAATTATCCATCAGGAATCTTTTTTCTTGTCTTCCGGTTTTGCAATTGCATCACGCATTTCCGTATCTGCCTGTATGTTGCGAAGCTGATAATAATCCATCACACCAAGTCTTCCGGATCTGAATGCTTCTGCAATTGCTCTTGGAACTTCGGCTTCAGCTTCAACAACTCTTGCTCTTTGTTTTGCAACTTCTGCTATGTTTTCCTGTTCACTTGCAACTGCAGCAGCTCGTCTTTCTTCAGCCTTTGCACGGGCAACTTTTAAATCAGCCTCTGCCTGATCTGTCTGAAGCATAGCTCCGATATTTTGACCGATATCAACATCTGCTATATCGATAGAAAGTATTTCAAATGCAGTACCTGAATCCAGACCTTTTGCAAGAACACTCTTAGAAATTTTATCAGGGTTCTCGAGCACTTCTTTGTGTGAATTACTAGAACCTATAGTTGAAACTATTCCTTCACCAACTCTTGCTAATACAGTTGCTTCACCAGCACCACCTACTAATCTATCTATGTTTGCTCTCACAGTTACCCTTGCAATTGCTTTTAGCTGAATACCATCTTTTGCAACTGCTGCGACAAGAGGTGTTTCAATTACTTTTGGAATGACAGACATTTTAACTGCTTCAAGTACATCTCTTCCTGCAAGGTCAATTGCAGCTGCCCGTTCAAAGGGTAAATGTATGTTTGCTTTGTCTGCGGATATTAAAGCCGCAATAACTTTTTTAACATTTCCACCAGCAAGGTAGTGTGCTTCAAGCATTCCCTGGGGAACATTGATTCCAGCTTTTGTTGCATTGATCATACTATCAACAATAATGCTTGGTGGAACTCTTCTTAATCTCATTCCTACCAGATCACGGAAAATTCTAATCTTCACTCCTGATGATATTGCTGCGATGTACAATCTCACAGGAACAAAGTACAGGAGTAAAATAAAGAACAGAAATATTCCAATGATAACTACTAAAGAAAGGCCTGTCAATGCTTCCATTTATTCTCCAAATTTTTAATTCTTTTGTTTCATAAATATAGGTCTTTCCCCCGACAAGTTTTTTTTGATGGAATTTTATCATCGCATAAAAGAAGACTAAATGTCTTTCAAAAAGAAAGAATGTATTGTTACGTGACTAATCGTCTAATTAGCGGAAAGATTATCATCCAAATGTATTTCTTGAGAACTCAATCACCTTTAATTTCTTCGCTAATCCAATAATTTCAAAAGGGGGCGATGGCATTTAATTTGTCAACAAATAATTTTCAGGTAAAAATCGTCCATTGATATTCGTTCTAATCAAAGATAATATTGCAGGCAGATTAAAGCTTAAATTGAAATAATCTTAAATAAAATGTTTATATTAGTTGCAGTTTTGAAGAATAAATCTGTTTTAAATCAAAAAAAACAAGATAGGTAGAACAAAAATATGGATGGAAATTTTTCAGACAGACTTCAGGATGTTATAAGATTAAGCCGTGAAGAAGCACTCAGGCTTGGGCATGATTATATCGGTACTGAACACCTTTTACTGGGAATTATCCGGGAAGGTCAGGGTGTGGCTGTAAGAATTTTAAGAAATCTCGATTGTGACCTTATGAAACTTAAGAAGGCAATCGAGGATACAGTCCGAACTTCAGGAGGAACCCTGACAATTGGAAATATTCCATTGACAAAACAAGCCGAAAAAGTTCTAAAGATTACCCAGATCGAATCAAAAATTTATAAAGCAGATGTGATAGGAACTGAACATTTGCTTCTTTCTCTGTTGAGAGATGAAGATAATATTGCCACTCAAATACTTCACCAGTTTAATGTTACTTATGATACTTCAAGATCAGAATTAAATTCTTTACTTAGCAGTAAAAGTTCAAAAGATACTGGTGGAACAAAAGCTTCAGCACCTGACAGAAAAACAGATAAAACAAAAACTCCAGTACTCGATAATTTTGGCAGAGACCTCACAAAGCTTGCATCTGATGATAAGCTCGACCCGGTAGTTGGAAGAGAAAAAGAAATTGAAAGAGTTGCTCAGATATTAAGCAGAAGGAAAAAGAATAATCCTGTTTTAATCGGTGAACCAGGTGTAGGTAAAACAGCGATTGCAGAAGGTTTGGCTTTACGTATCGTTCAAAAGAAAGTGCCGAGAATTTTACAGGACAAACGTGTTGTTACTTTAGATCTTGCAGGACTTGTTGCCGGAACAAAATACCGTGGACAATTTGAAGAGAGAATGAAAGCTTTGATGAACGAATTGGAAAAAGCTAAAGACGTTATTCTTTTTATTGATGAGCTTCATACAATTGTTGGTGCCGGTGGTGCTTCCGGATCATTGGATGCTTCCAATATGTTCAAACCTGCACTTTCAAGAGGTGATATTCAATGTATCGGTGCAACAACTCTCGATGAATACAGGAAATATATTGAAACCGATGGTGCATTAGACAGAAGATTCCAGAAAGTTATGATTGATCCTCCAAATTACGATGAGACGAAACAGATACTTGAAAAAATTAAATTTAAATATGAAGAACATCATCACGTAAAATACTCTGATGCAGCAATTGATTCGGCTGTAAAATTAAGCAACAGGTACATCACCGACAGACACCTGCCTGATAAAGCAATTGATGTTCTGGATGAAGCCGGTTCACGCGTTCACATGGGAAATTTTGAAGTGCCTGAAGAAATACTGGACTTCGAAGATGAAATTGAACAGGTAAGAAGAGAGAAAGCTGCTGTTGTTAAAAGACAGGATTATGAAGAAGCCGCACGATTAAGAGATAAAGAACGCAACCTTCAGTCAGATCTTGAATTTGCAAAAAGGGAATGGGATGCAAAGACAAAAGATTTGGTTCATGATGTTACCGAAGACGATATAGCTACTGTTGTTGCAATGATGACAGGTATCCCGGTAAATAGAATTGCCCAGACAGAATCAGAAAAACTTTTGAAGATGGATGAATCGTTAAAGCAATTCATCGTTGGTCAGGATGAAGCAATTACCAAGCTTACCAAAGCAATAAGAAGAACACGTGCCGGACTTAAAAATCCACATCGCCCGATCGGAAGTTTCATTTTCCTTGGACCGACCGGTGTTGGAAAAACTGAATTGTGCAAATCTCTTGCACGGTACCTTTTCGATTCAGAGGATTCGCTTGTCAGAATTGATATGAGTGAGTATATGGAAAAATTCTCTCTGTCAAGATTGGTCGGAGCTCCTCCGGGATATGTTGGATATGAAGAAGGCGGACAGCTTACAGAAAAAGTTAGAAGGAAACCGTACTCAGTTGTTTTATTTGATGAAATTGAAAAAGCTCATCCGGATATTTTCAGTAGTCTGCTCCAGGTTCTGGATGATGGAATATTAACTGACAGTCTTGGAAGAAAAGTAGATTTCAAGAATACAATTATTATAATGACTTCTAACGTTGGTACAAGAGATATAAAAGATATCGGTTCATTCGGATTCGGAGATGCAAAGGATAAAGACCATTACAATAAGATGAAAGATACCGTTGAAGATGCAATGAAAAAACTTTTTAATCCTGAATTCCTGAACAGGATCGATGACACAATCGTCTTCAGAAATCTGGATAAAGAAGATATAATGAAGATCATCAGCATTGAAATAAAAGATCTTTACAAGAATCTTGAAGAAAATAAAATGGACCTTATCCTCGATCAATCAGCAAAAGAATTTCTTGTTGAAAAAGGATTTGATGAAAAGTTTGGTGCAAGACCTTTAAGAAGAGCAATACAGAAATATGTTGAAGACCCTTTGGCTGAAGAAATTCTGAGAGGTTCTTTTAAAGAAGGAACAAGAATAATTACAAAGCATGTTGAAGGTGCTGAAGACTTGATTTTTTATGATGAGTCTGCTGAACATGCAAAACCGGGTGCAGAAACAAAAACTCCCGGACAGGTAGAAATCTGATATAAACATTATATCAAATTATTTTCAAAAAGCGTATCTTCTTGATGCGCTTTTTTATTATGTCCTTTTCTATAAATAATTGAAGGAATTAAAATGGCTTTATTAAATAAAGAAGAGATAAGTAAAAAATTATACACGCTAACAGACTGGGTTCAGGATGGAAATCAAATCGCAAAGCAGTTTCAATTTAAAGATTTTGCAGGTGCACTTCAGTTTGTGAACAAAGTCGGAGCTGCTGCTGAATCAATGGATCATCATCCCGATATTTTTATTCACTCCTGGAATAAAGTAAAAATAACAGTCTCAACACACAGCGAAGGTGGAATCACTATAAAAGATTTTCAGCTTGCGGAAAAAATTGAAGGACAGAAATAATTGTGAGTG
>JANWIS010000132.1 GCA_025449775.1 Ignavibacteriaceae bacterium | reverse complement strand
TATAAGGAATCCAGCCGGATTCAATCCTTACTATATAATAAAATGTCCAGGCAATATTAATGAAGACCAGATCTGAAACAATTAATAGTATTTTTTCCTTTTTTTCAGACAACTAATCATTTTTTGATGCCATAATCTTAATATTTTCAAAAACAGATTTTACAGAAATATCTTTCATACAGTGATGAGCTCTTTTGCATACTTCACCGTAATAACAATCACATCCCGATTGCGGTTCAATAATTGTACCTTTGCCGTATAATTCGAATTCGTATTTATTGAAGATATTATTAAACAGGATAAGTGGTTTGCCCAAACCTGAGGCAATATGCATCGCCATAGATACCGCAGTAACAATAATATCACATTCATTTACAATTGCAATAAACTCCTTTAGGGAAAAATACCCCGGATAACTGGCTTCGGTAATTTTTGAATACTTTGAATTTGCTTCATGTTCATCTTCTCCGCCTAGCAATACCGGAGTAAAACCGCTATTTTGCAATTCATAAATCAGAGAAATCCAGTTTTCTTCGGGCCACATTCTGGTAGGCCAGCGTTTACCGCATCCTGTATTTAAGCCTATGATACTTCTCTTATTACCTTTTCCAAATGCAGAGCTCCACTTTGAGGCATAGGCTTTATCCACCTGCAAAATGTTCGGTTCTCCGTTAAACTTAAATCCGCATATTTCAAAGATCTCTTCCTGGTAAGATTTTTTATTTGATTTTGAGAGCTCATCAAAAAGACCGGTTAATATCTTGTTCTGAGCCGCTTCAGAGAGTCCGGTAATATGGCCGTCTTCAGACCAGCTAAAACCAAATTTTTCAATTGCCGAAACTTTGTTTAATAATACACAAGCCTCTTTGTCTTTATCGAGGTTGATAGCAATATCAAAATGATCATTCAGTATGCAAAATACATTAGTATGATCAAATTTCTTAACGCTTTCAATTTCGGAATCCGGCAAAATTTCAGGATAAAGCGTTAACCATGTAATATGAGAGTTCGGATATGTAGTCCTTAGTTTTTTTAACAGGGGTGTAGTTCTAATAACATCTCCCATCGCTCCCAGTTTAATCAATAATATCTTCTTATCGAAAACTGAGAATTCATCACAATTACTGCATACTTTCCCTCTTTGTTTATTCGGAACACAGGGAACATCGCCCTTGTAATGAATGCAATTGTATTTTACTTCATTGATTTTCAATTCCTGCCTATAATTCCTTTAAAATACGATTCAAGTTTATTTGAAATAATACCCCAGTCAAAATTATCATGAATCACTTTCTTCCCTTTTTCTCCAACTTGCCTTCTAAGTTCTTTAGAAGAAAGCAGTCTTGTAACATTTTCAATAAATTCCGGTTTGTTTAATGCCAAAATCACTCCTTCACCAGAATTAATACCCAAACCTTTGAATCCGATCTCAGTTGATACAACAGGTATTCCCATTGCCATTGGTTCCAGAACTTTATTAAGTGTCCCTGCACCATATCTAATAGGTGAAACTGCAATCGCACTTTTATCATATTCTTTACTCAGGTCATCTACAAATCCGGTTACAATGATGTTTTCACTCCGGAGCATTTTAACCTGTTCAACCGGTTTTTGACCTACGATATAGAATTTCAATTTAGGAAATATTTTAAGCAAATCAGGAAAAATATCAGAGACAAAATACTGAACAGCATCAACATTTGGGAAATAATCCATATTGCCTGTAAAAATAATTCTGTCATCTATATCATAATTATGTCCTTCGCTGTTAAAAGAAGAAAGATCAACGCCATTTGGAAGCAGATCTATGTAGTCAATCTGATGTTTTTCTATCAAAAAATCCCTGTCTTCCTGCGAGCATACCAGATTTAAATCAAACTCTTTGATAATCTCTTCGTATTTCAAAACTTTGTTGTACTCTATCTTGTGGAAGAGATCAATAAATAAATTGTTCGTCATTTCCATTCTTCTCTTCCAGTACAGCGAATAAGCGTCCGGTAAATCCAGAATTCTTTTATACTTTTTTAAATCATATGTATACTGAGACATTCTTAAATGCTGAGTATGTATTAAATCAACTTCGTTTTCTGACAGAAACTTTGCAAGTTTCTTTTTGAATTCTGAAGATTCAAAATAAATGATCTGATATGGATTTTTAGAAAACATTTTCAATCCGCATTTCAATACAGACAGGTATTTGGGTAAATAAACAAGTTCTATCTTATCGAAATATTTTTCAAGCTCACTGGTATATTCATAATCCTTTTTATCCTGTACAAAAGTAATCAAAAATAACTTATGTTTTCCCGATAGTCTCTTTGCAAGATTATAGATCTTTAATTTATCTCCCCTAAACGGAGGGTACGGAAATCTATTAGCAACAAACAGTATATTCAATTAATGCTTCCTTTAATTACTCTCTATCTTTTCATTTTCAGTTTAACAATACAATACCACGCATACTTCCTGAGAAAAGGAAATAATGCGAACAATACATAATCAACCTTATCGTATATGGTTTTGCTGATCTTGAACAAAATCTCAGATTTGATGAATTTCCTGAAAATAAATGAACTGAGACTGAGGAAATAAAAATTTTCTACTTCCAAATTTGCATATTTCTCCATGATTTCAAAATCTGCCTTAACCAGGGGATGTTCATCAACGGTCCTAAGGTGCGGAGTCCTGTTCCTGAATTTATTAACAACCGGATTATCTCCCCGGGGCTCGAGGAACAATGCAAAACCATCCGGTTTAAGAACCCGTTTTATCTCCTGCATTGCCAGATCAATATCAAGATGGTGAATAATAGCCTCACCATAAACTATATCAAAACTGGCATCAGGAAATTCCAGCTTTTCGGCATTCATTTTAATAGCCCTGGCTGAAGATTGAAGATTCTTAGTCTTTATTATTTCGTTGGCGTTTGAAATTCTTAAATTAGATATATCAATGCCGGTATAATTTGCTCCTTTATTGCAGAAATCTATTAAATTTCTTCCAAATCCACAGCCGTATTCCAGCATAGTTTTTTCTTTTATATCTCCCAAAAGATCATAAGCTTTTCGATAGATATTATCAAAAGAACCATTGCTGTAGAGTACATCAACTTCGCCAGCTCTGTTTTCATCGAAATGAGAGTCGTCGTGAGTTTCTTCTTCTCTCTTATATACCTCTTCCCGGTTTATGGACAATTGTTCGTTAATTAGAAAATATTAGTAATTGAAACCTTAATAAATACTCTTGTCTATTCATTTATTTTAGTAATATAAAAAGAAAAATGACCACAAAATAATAATTTGATCAAATTAATCTCAATCTTGGACTTTCTTGTGAACCAGCCTATTGAGCCAATAAACTTATTGACAGGTGATTCTTTCTCAAAGTACCTGTTAAAGAATTTTGATAAAATTTTATTCCTATTAAAAATTCTTACAAGAAACAGGAAAAAACCATCAATAGCAGGCCTCAATTCAATAAATTTCAAATTTGTATCCTCGAGCAACAAGCTAAATCCATAAGGTGTATAATTATATGTGCTCATGGAATGAAACATTTCAAGCTGGGAAGTCGAACCAATAAATGCTCCGCCCGGCTTTAAAACCCTGCTGACTTCTTTCATTAAATCTATTGGTTTCTGTACATGTTCGAACACCTGGTGGCAATAAATCAAATCAAAAAAATTATCTTCAAAGGGGATATTTACACCATCATAAAAATGAAATTCTGCATCTGCCCTCTTTCTTCGGTTAACTTCCTGTGAAGACTCAATATCCAGTCCTATCCACCTGGCTTTTGGTGCGCTATTTTTAAACAGATCAACTGTATGTCCTTCCCCACATCCTAAGTCCAGTACCCTTTGTAAATCAGGAGTATTAATCAGGAATTTACTTAACATTTGAAGTGAAGAAGTTTGTTTAGAAGAATCGCTTGGAACAAAAGGAGCAATTGAATCAGAACCGTAGTACATTATTTGATCAGTTAATTATAATTTGAAAGATACAAATCAGCGTATTCTTTGACCATATGAACTGAATCGAAATTCTTCAAAATTTTTCTTCTTCCTTTTTCCTGAACTTCTTTAAGATGATAGCTGTCAAGCCGTAATACCTCCCGTATCTTGCATTCAAGACTCTCTGAATTTCCTGTTTCAAAGAAAAATCCGTTTTCCCTGTCATCAATAATCTCTTTAAACGGTTCAATATCCGATACAACAGCTGCTTTTTCCATTGCAAGCGCTTCTATCAGCGAAATACCAAAACCTTCAACAACTGAAGGCATAAGGTAAACATCGCATATATCCAAAAATGATTTGACATCATTGCTTCTGCCGGTAATAAAAACAGTATCCTTCAAATTTTCTTCGCTGATCATTTTAATTAATCTGTCGTATTCATCTGTTTCCTGATGATGTTTGCCTCCTACGATCAAGTAGATTATGCTCTCATAATCCTTCTTCAGGCTTTTTATTGCCTTTATAGATGTTTGGTATCCCTTACGGGGAGATATATTGCCAATACTTACAAATACAATATCTCTTGCTGGTAGATCAAGATCCTTTAATAGTGACACCTTATCCACGGCTTTTGATGAAAAATCAATACAATCAATACCGTTATAAATTACTATGTATTTTTTCTTATTAATTCTGTCTTTAGAAATTGAAAATTTCATTGTTGAATTTGAGTTACAGATTACCCTTGTTGTTACATAAGAAAGCATGTATTGGGCCAGGTGAACCCAAAAACCCCACCAGTAATACATGTTATGCAAAGTAATGTATCTATATTTTACACCTGCCAGAATAGCAGATATTCTGGAAAATATGGTTGGATAGAACTCATGTCCATGTGTTATATTTATTTCCTCGGTTTTTATTATTCTTCTTAATTCTAAAATTTTACGAATGTTAATAAATATATTCCCGAAACCAAATTCCCTTTTTGTATTTAAGAAATGCAGCTTAATATTTAACTTTTCAAACTCGGGTGCCAGATTCCCAACTTCAACTAAACAGCATATTTGAACTTCAAATTTAGCTTTGTCAATTTTCCTGCAGATTTCCAATAGAAGTCTCTCAATGCCTCCATCGTTCAAACTATGCACAACGTGAAGTACTTTAATCAATTTGCTCAATAAAATTTCACTTTACTTATTTATCATACTAATAGTTCTGTTTCATATACTCAAAGATTTAAATTCTCATCGTATCTTAATAAGAAAAATCTATCCGATTGTGCAAATATTGATAAATTAAATGAATTTTGCCATATAATTAGATTAATTTCAAAAAACGCCTGAAAGATCTTAAATATCATTTGGAATATAGATTTTCATAATTAACTACTTTTCTCTGCAATGAATAATTTATATATAAACAGTAGTTTATTTGATGTTACATATTGAGCAAATATTGCATTATATGCTCTTTATTTCAATTCTATTATTATTGGACTAAAGTTCAATAAAATAATAAATTAACAATATTGAAAGTAATAAATTGCAGGGAGAGCATTTGGTTTCAGGTCTGTAAATTTTTAATGTAATATTCCGCTGTCTC
>JANWIS010000131.1 GCA_025449775.1 Ignavibacteriaceae bacterium | reverse complement strand
TTGACAAAATATTTTTCAACCATTACAAAAAGAGACGGCACGATATAAATAGCTAATGCCGTTGCAATCAATAAACCTGAGAACACAGCCAATCCCATAACTTTTCTTGATTCAGCACCGGCACCTGCTGCTCTCACTAACGGCAACACTCCGAGAATAAATGCAAATGATGTCATAAGAATCGGACGGAGACGAAGCTTGGCAGCATCTAATGCAGCTTCAGCCACTTCCATTCCTTGTTCTTTTTTCATCTTTGCAAACTCCACAATCAGGATTGCATTTTTTGCTGCAAGCCCGATAAGTGTTACAAATCCAATTTGAGCGAATACATTATTAACATAGCTGTCGCTAAAAAATCGTGCAATCCATAATCCAGCCATCCCTCCAAATACAGCGAATGGAATACCGAGTAAAACACTCAACGGTAGAGACCAGCTTTCATATTGTGCAGACAGGATTAGAAACACAAAGAGTAATGCAAAAATAAAAACTGTCGCTCCGCTTCCGGCGGCTTTAACTTCCTGGTAAGACATATTCGCAAAGTCATATCCCCAGCCCTGTGGAAGAATCTGGTCTGCAACTTCCTGAAGTGCTGTAATTGCCTGAGCCGAAGTATAACCCGGAGCTGGTATACCTGTTAATTCTGCAGCACGGAAAAGATTAAATCTGTTTGTGAACTCAGGACCATTAATCGGTCCCATTGATACAAGAGTATTAAGCGGAACCATACTTCCATTGATATTCCGAACAAAAAATTGTCCGAGATCCCAGGTTTCATTCCTGTATTCACCTTCAGCAGAGAGGTAAACTTTATAAACTCTTCCAAACCTGTTGAAGTCATTTACATAGTTTGCACCAAGCAATGATCCGAGAGTTGTATTTACATCAGCGATGCTTACTCCCTGCTTTTGTACTTTATCACGATCAACCATAGCAAATATCTGAGGTACATTAGTTCTATAAAATGTTGCAATCCTTCCAATTTCAGGACGCTTCCTCGCTTCGGTTAAAAATCGTTCAACCTGCTGACCGAGTTCTTGAGGAGTGTTACCACTTCTATCCTGAAGCAAAAAAGTAAATCCGGCCCCTGTTCCTAAACCCTGAATCGCAGGTGGTCCGAAAACATAAACAATTGCTTCAGGGATTTCTGCTGCAAATCTTTTATTAAGAGCTTCGATCATTTCAAACGATCTTTGTTCTGTTTCAGTTCTTTCACCCCATTCCTTTAAAGAGATGAAGAATCCAGCAACATTTGAACTTACTACATTTGAAATAATACTATACCCGGCAATTGTTGTATAGTTGTCTATACCTTTAGTCTCTGAAAGTATTTGTTCTACCTTCTTACAAACTTCATCTGTTCTTTGCAGAGAACTTGCATCTGGTAACTGCAGATTAATGAGGAAGTAACCATTATCTTCTTCCGGAACAAATCCACCGGGTACAGTTCTGAAAAGAATGATTGTAAGAAAGATAACGACACCAATAAAAATTATACTTCGCGAAATTTTTCTAACCAATATGCTAGTTAGTGAAAGATAGCTTCCGGTAAACCTGTCAAACTTTTTATTGAACCAGACATAAAATTTATCAAGAGGAGATTTTTTACCGCCTTTCGGTTTCAATAATTTTGCTGCTAAAGCAGGACTAAGAGTCAACGCATTGAAAGCTGAAAGTAAAACCGAGATTGCAATCGTGATTGCAAATTGCTGGTAAAGCATTCCGGTTATTCCACCCATAAATGCAACTGGAACAAACACTGCAGCAAGTATTAACGCAATTGCAACAACCGGACCTGATACTTCTTTCATTGCCTGTATAGTTGCTTCTTTCGGCTGCATTCCATGTTCAATATGATGGATAACAGCTTCTACAACTACAATTGCATCATCAACTACAATTCCGATTGCAAGCACCATTCCTAAAAGTGAAAGTGTATTTATTGAAAATCCGAGCATCGGGAATACTATGAATGTTGAAATCAAAGATACCGGAACAGTAAGCAAAGGAATTAAAGTTGCCCGCCAGTTTTGAAGAAAAATAAAAACTACTACGATGACAAGTATAACTGCTTCAACGAGCGTGTGAACAATTTCATTAATGCTTTCTTCAATTGGAAGAGTTGTATCGAGAGAAATTTCATAAATCATTCCCGGTGGAAAATTTTTAGATAAATCGTTTACCGTTTTTTTAATGGTTTCTGCTACTTCAATTGCATTCGAACCGGGCAGCTGATAAACTGCAATTACTGCAGCAGGTTTTCCGTTATTTCTTCCAATCTGATTATAGAGAAGAGTTCCTAATTCTGTTCTTGCAATATCTTTCATTCTTAATTGTGAGCCATCCGGGTTCGTTCGAACAATAATTTGTCCGAACTCTTCTTCATTAAGAAGTCTTCCCTGAGTTCTTACTGTATATGTAAAATCAGTTCCGGGAGGTGCTGGTGGTCCTCCGATTTGTCCAGCAGGGCTAATCACATTCTGATCTTGAACTGCTTTTACCAAATCAGGAACGGTTAGTCCGAGTTTTCCAAGAACATCGGGTTTAACCCAGATACGCATTGCATAATCACTTCCTCCAAAAAGCTTAACATCTCCCACGCCCTGAGTTCTACTCAAATAGTCGTTAATATTTATTGATGCATAATTACTTAGGAAGTTATTATCAAACTGACCTTCCGGTGATTTAAGAGTGATAAGCATAAGTGGAAACACAAGAGATTTTTTTACTGTCACTCCGTAATTCTTTACTGAACCGGGAAGAAATGCAGTTGCCTGGTTAACTCTGTTTTGTGTGAGAACATTTGACATATCGAGATCAGAACCTACATCGAATGAAACCTGCAAAGTTAATGTTCCATCATTTGCATTGATTGATTTCATATAAATCATGTTCTCAACACCGTTAATTTGCTGTTCAAGCGGTGTGGCAACTGTCTGTTCAACATCAACTGCAGAAGCACCGATATAAGTTGTAGTAACATTTATCATCGGAGGAACTATATCGGGGAACTGCGAGATCGGCAAACCACGCATAACTATTAATCCGACTAGAACCATCACGATGGAAATCACCATCGCAACTATTGGTCTGTTAATAAAAAAAATAGCCATTACTTATTCTCCCCAGGTTTTTTCTCTTCATTCAATGAAGACTCGACTGGAACCACAACCATATCCGGCCGGACTTTTTGCATTCCTTCAATTATTACTATATCTCCTTCGTTTAATCCGGATTCAATAACTGTGTACTGACCATAGCTCGAAGCAGTTTTCACAATACGTAATTGTGCTTTATTATTTTCATCGACTATATAAACGGTGTACTGTCCTTGCAGTTCAGTCATAGAACGGGAAGGAATTACAAGTGCACCTATTCGATTTTCAACTACTGTCCGGATTTTTGCAAACTGACCCGGTCTAAGAATTCTTTCATCATTTGGGAAAGAAGCTTCAAACTGAAGTGTGCCTGTTGTTGCATCAATTTGTCTCTGAGCAAAACTTATAAATCCTTTTTGATCATAAACAGAACCATCGGCAAGAACCATTTCAAGTTCTCTTCTTTGGTGAGATTCTGACTTATCTATTTGTCGTAATTGTCTGATAAGTTCAAGATATTCCTGTTCGGATATTGAAAAGCGAACATGAATAGAATCTACTCTTGATACTGTGTTAAGTATAACCGGATTTGGAAAACGACCGACAAAATCTCCGACTCGTGCTGCAGAAATTCCAATTAAACCATTGATCGGCGCACTGATTGTTGCATATCCTAAATTGACCTTTGCAATACTTAATGAAGCAAGTGCAGCATCAAGTTCTCCTTTTTTTGATTCATATTTTGAAATAGCAATTTCAAGATCGCGTTTACTTACTGCACCCACTTCTGCAAGGGGAGTATATCTTTTAACATCTTCTTCGGCTTGTATCAGCAAGGTTTGAACAGAAGCAACTCTGCCTTCAGCCTGGGCAACTGCTTCTCGCAATTCAGTTGCATCAATTGTGTAAAGGAGAGTTCCTTTTTTAACTTCGCTTCCTTCTTTGAAATGAATTCCCTGCAACCAGCCTTCAACTCTTGCTCTTATTTCTATATCAACAGCACCGAGAGTTTGTCCAACCCATTCACGTGTGATTGGAACATCTTTGGCTGCAACTTTTGTTACCTTCACTTCCAGAGGTTTTACAACAACTTCCTCATCACCGCAAGCAGGAATCAGAAGGATTAATGCAAATCCTAAAAGAAATAAAATAAAAACATCTGATCTTTTTTTCAGATTCACCATTTGAATAACTCCTTTAACAAAAAAAGTACTTAGTAATATTTTTGCAGAAATCGTTTAATCTTTCTCAAAGTTAAATATAAATATCATGAAAATGTTCTGGGTATTAATTATAGAAGATCAACCTCGCCTGTATTTAAATTATATACAGCACCTGCTAATTTGATTTCTCCTTTTTCTTCCATTTCTTTTAAAATCGGGCTTCCTTTTCTGATTTCACTGATAGTATTCTCTATATTTTTTTCACAAACCATTTGAACGTACTCGCCGTTTTTAGAGGACTTTTCTCCCTGATAACCGGAAGCTAGTTCAGTAGCCGGTTTTATTTTGGAAAGCATCGCTGTGATATTTCCTAATTCGACATTATCAATTGCTGATTTTATAGCACCGCAATTATTGTGACCTAAAACTAAAATCAATTTAGCTCCTGATACTTTGCAGGCAAATTCCATACTGCCGAGGATGTCTTCGTTCACAAAATTTCCGGCAATGCGTACAACGAATATATCTCCGATTCCTCTATCAAAAATATCTTCTACAGGTAAACGGCTATCGATACAAGATAATATAATCGCTTTAGGGAATTGCCCGATACTGCTGTTCCTGACAAGTGCAGAGTGGTCTCTTGCGGTAAGATCATTTTTCATAAACCGCAGATTGCCTTCTTTTAAAAGTATGATAACTTCATCGGGTGTAAGAGCAGCCTGTTCTTCAGCAGTTAATACTTTTTCCCTTAATGGTTTTATTTCAACTTCTTCCTCAACACAACCCATAATGAGAAAAGCTGATACAAATACTAAAAGAAGTAAAGCGAAAACATCTGATATTTTTTTCAGATTCACCATTTGAATAACTCCTTTCAATATAAATTATTTTAAACTTTTCTCAACAATATTTATTTCTTCTTCCGTTAAGCAATAAAGCCGACAAATTAGCTGGTTTATATTCTTCATCAAGGTTTGCCCGATTGCAGTTAAGGTTTCTTCAAAAATAAAAAAAAGGAAACGAATAGCGAATCAGTATGAACTATCGAAATTCTTTTTTAAGTGCTTGTTACATTTTGAGGTGATTGAGTTTTATTTTCATTCACCCATGCTTTTAATAGAGTATAAGTTACTGCAAGAATAACCGGGCCGATAAATAACCCAACTATTCCAAAAGCCATCAGTCCTCCAATTACTCCGGCAAAGATTAATAATATCGGAAGGTCTGCACCTCTCTTAATTAAAATCGGACGGATAAAATTATCAGAAACACCAACCACTATTGCCAATATCAAAAGTACAGTTCCCCAAACCGGATCTCCTGAAGCAAACTTCCAGATGACTGACGGAAGCAAAACAGGCAAGGCGCCAATTTGAGATAGTCCGAGAATAAACATAATTGCAGTGAGCAAACCTGCTCTTGGAACTCCGCAGACTGCCAGACTAATTCCACCCAGAACGGATTGAATTAGAGCAGTTATTACAACACCCATAGTAACTGCTTTAACAGCTTGTCCAGCGAGAGTAATGATTTCGCTGCCTCTGTTACCTGCAAGACGTATTGCAAAATTTCTAATTCCTTTCACAGCAACATCGCCTTTTGAATAAAGTATTCCGCAAATTATTACAGTTAACAGGAAGTGGATCATAAATAATCCAAATCCTCCGGCTTTTGCAACAAACCATTTTATAACATCATCAAGAAAAGGAATTATTTTTTTTAAAATTTCATCGTTGTGTAATGAGGAAACCTGATTCCATCCATCTGCCAATTGTGAACCAACTAATGGAATTCCACTCATCCATTCCGGGGCTGATTGAAATCGTAATTCTGAAAGTGAACTGAACCAGCCCGAAATTTCAGTCATGTTCATAGCTACTGTTCCAACAACCATAGCAATTGGAACAAGAACAATCATCAGTATTATTAATAACATCACAGTTACAGCAAGACCTTTCTTGTTCCAGAGAATCTTCTGCAGCTTCAGCATAAAATTATAAGTTGAGATTACTATTATCGATGCCCAGATCAATGCAGCTACAAACGGCATGAAAACCCAAACACTTCCAATAATTAGCAATAGAATAAATACAACACTGATGGTGATTTGTGTTAAATCTTTTTTAGAAAGATCGTTGTTCATAGCTTTCCCAAAATATTTTTTAAATTGTATTACTGGAAATCAAATTCATCATAGTAATCTCTCAACATAATAATGATGATGATTTATTGTCCGGTCATTTTCTTTGGATCAAGTAATTCTTTTATTTGATCTTCAGTTAAAAGTTTTTTCTCACGGATAAGTTCAAGAATTCCTTTACCTGTATCAAGAGCTTCTTTTGCAAGTTCAGTTGTTTTTTCGTAACCGAGTACAGGATTTAATGCAGTTACAATACCAACACTTTGCTCGATATATTTCTGAGTAATATTTTCATTCGCCGTAATTCCGTCAACACAACTCGTTTTAAATGCTTTCATCGTGTTCGTTAACAGTTTCTGTGATTCAAGAATCGCTGATAATGCTAATGGTTCATAAGCATTTAATTGAAGCTGTCCGGTTTTTGAAGCAATAGTTACTGCAACATCATTACCCATAACTCTGAAGGCAACAAGATTGACTAATTCAGGAATTACCGGATTAACTTTTCCCGGCATAATTGATGAACCGGGCTGTAAAGCTGGAAGATTTATTTCAAACAATCCCGTTCTTGGGCCTGATGCTAAAAGAATTAAATCGCTTGCTATTTTTGAAAGTCTTACTGAAAGCGTATTCAACGCACTTGAAAAATTAACAAAACCGGAAAGATCAGATGTTGCAGCAATTAAATCTGTTGCCGGAACTATTTTCTTTCCTGTGAGTTCGGCAAGATGTTTTGCACAGTTTTCTACGAATCCTTTTTGAGCAGTAAGTTTAGTACCAATTGCAGTTCCGCCCATATTAATTACATAAAGTTCTTCTTCGGCATGTTTAAGTTCATTGATTGAAGGTTTCAGCTGATTAGCAAACGCATAGAACTCCTGACCAAGCGTCATTGGCACAGCATCCTGCAATTCAGTTCTTCCCATCTTTAAAATATTTTCAAATTCTTTTCCCTTCTTTTCGAAAGATGCAATCAATGCTTCAAGCTCTGGAAGAAGTTTTTGGTTCATAAGAATCAATGCAACGTGAAGTGATGTTGGATAAGAATCATTCGTTGACTGGGACATATTCAGATGATCGTGAGGTTCGATGTAAGCATAATCACCTTTTTGTTTCCCGCTCATTTCCAATGCAATGTTTGCAAGCACTTCATTCACATTCATATTTGCAGAAGTACCAGCACCACCTTGATATAAATCAACTAAAAACTGATCGTGATATTTTCCTCCTAAAACTTCCTGACATGCTTTTTCAACTGCATCGAGAACATATTTTGGAAGAGCACCTGAATCAAAGTTTGCTCTTATCGCTGCAAGCTTTACCAATACAAAAGCGTTGACTAATTCAGGATAATCTTTGGTTACTTGTCCACTGATCTGAAAATTTTCTAGCGCGCGTAAAGTTTGAACACCGTAATAAGCATCATTTGGTATTTGCTTTTCTCCCAGTAAATCGCTTTCTGTTCTGAATCCGTCTTGTGAAAACAGAACTGATGGGAAAAGCATCACTCCGATGATAACCGATAAAAGTATTTTTTGTTTAAGTAACATGATTGACTCCAATTTTTTTATAATAAAAATGAACTAATAATAAACGCAAAGAACGTTGTGGAAATGAGCATAACTAATCCCGGAAGCATAAAGCTGTGGTTCAATAAATATTTTCCGATTCGCGTTGTTCCGGTTCTGTCAAATGAAACTGCTGCCAAAACAGTTCCGTAAGTTGGTAAAAAGAAAAATCCGTTTACTGCAGGATAGACTGCAATCAAAACCCACAAAGGCATTCCGAGAGCAACTGCAACCGGCATCAATGTAACAACTGTAGCAGCTTGGCTGAACAAAAGCATTGACAGAACAAACAAACCAACTGCAAGTACCCATGGAGCTTGCTGAATAATGTTTGATATTCCTCCAACAATTTCTACTCTGTTACCTTCAAAAAAAGATGAGCCCATCCATGAAACACCAAGTATAGAAATTACTGCAACAATGCCTCCATTCATAATGCTTCCTTTAACTGCTTCAGCTGGCTTTGCTTTGAAGAATATCATCATCATTCCTGCTGCTGCAAGCATGATGATCATTATCGCATCACCCATTTCCAATTGTTCGAAGAGTGATTCGTTTCCTGAAATCATTTCATAACTCGGACGAAGTTGAGGAAAGATCCCGATAACAACGACAATAACAATTGCTGTTAAGAATACAATTAATGAATTGCGTGCATTGCCAATTTTTTCTTTTGGTAATTCGGCAGCGGAACTTGTTTCTTTGATTTGACCTGATTTTAATTTTTCCTGGTACTCAGTATCGTCTTTAAGATCTTTACCTCTCCATGCAATAGATAAAGTTCCAACAACCAATCCTAATATTGAAGCAGGAATAATTACCATCATTATCTGAAGTAAGCTAACATTGTAGGAAACAAGTGCAGCTAATAATGCAACAGTTGCAGCACTAATAGGAGAGGAAATTATACCATACATTGATGCTGTAACACTGATAGATAAAGGTTTCTCTGGTCTGACACCTGCTTTAGTTGAAACTTCTGCAATAACAGGAAGCAAAGCATAAATTACATGCTGTGTTCCGCTTGCCATTATCAAAATGTATGTAACAAAAGGTGCAACAAATGTAATGTACTGAGGTTTTTTTTTCATCACTTTTGTGGCGAATGAAATGAGGTAATCCAATCCACCAGCTGATTGCATTGACGCCAATGCTGTGATGACTGCGATTATCATTCCCAGTACAATTCCAGGAGGTGAACCAGGTGGAAGTCCGAAAATAAAAACGAGAATAAGAAGACCAATTCCACCCATTGTACCTAATCCAATACCACCAAGCCTTGCACCAATCACAATGCAAGTGAAGATTATCAGAAGTTCAATCCACATCATTGCTGCACCAATTAATATTTAAATTATTTTTATGATCTCTATTTCAGATCAATAAATTTCATAATATTCTTGAATCTTTGTCGGATCTTGAGTATTTAAAAGAGCAAGTCGTAACAGTACTCTGGATTTGGAAGGAATAAGTTCATACGATGCAACAAATCCGAGTGCATCATCATCGAGTTCAATATTTCTTCCGACGAACCCTGTGATAACACGCGAACCTCGAACAACAACTACACCTTTCTCACGTGCATACTTTAAGGCTTCAACGCAAGCATCTGTTAAGTTACCGTTACCAAGTCCGCTTGTAACAATTCCTTTTGCTCCAAGATCAACTGCTGCTTTTATCAAATCACCAGGGGCATCTTCATAGATTGCAATTACATCGACTCTTGGTAAGCTTGTTAAGTTGTCAACGTTGAATTCAGTCTGATAAGTATGTTTTTTATCCGGTACATCTACATAATTAATTTCACCATAGTTAACTGTCCCC
>JANWIS010000130.1 GCA_025449775.1 Ignavibacteriaceae bacterium | reverse complement strand
CGGGAAGAATTTTATTCTGCAAAGAACGCTGATGAATAATTCAGATTAATCTTTTTCAGGATCACACACTGCCAAATTTTCTTAAAAAAATATGAATTATATAACTAATCGATTTAGTTGTGTAATATCTGAATAGTAAACATAACCATCTTTGCTTGTTTTAAAGATGATTCACATTTAGTGCGATTTACAATATTACTAAAACCTTCCGGTCGAAAAATCTTGAGAATACATTTAGAACAAATTTTATTTACCAATCTTTAAAAATAGCGACTTGCATAAATTTCGAAAACCAGCTTTAATCCTGATATGTTGCATTATACTATTTATTACTATAGTTATATTATTCATTTCACCAATTACAAAATACCTGATCGAGAAATATGATGAGGATTACTCAGGAAGGAAAATTACAACAGGTTGGGTTTATGTAAATCCATTTACGGGTTATATTTATATTAATAACCTGAATGTGTATGAACTCAATAGCAATAATATATTTTTTTCATCTGAAAATGTTAGTGCGAATATTTCAATGACTAAGTTATTATTCAGGACATATGAAATAAGTGAGCTAACATTAGATCATCCAAGCGGAATTATTATTCAAAACAGAAAGGAATTGAACCTCGACGACCTGATAGCAAAATTTTCAGGAAAGAAAACTTCGAATCCCGGAAAAAAGCCTGTTCATTTTAGTATACTGAATATTAAAATAATTGAAGGACGGTTTCACTATGCTGAAAAGCAAATTCCGATTAATTATTTTATTAAAGATGTAAATATTGAAAGCACCGGTATCCGATGGAATTCAGATACAATCTTCGCTAATTTTTCGTTTTTACCTGGAATCGGAAGTGGTGATGCTAAAGGTGATTTCACCATCAATTTAAAAAACAATGATTATCGTTTTAAAAGTGTGGTTCATAAATTTGATTTAAAAATTATTGAGCAATATCTTAAAGAGCTGACAAACTATGGCAGTTTTTCTGCAAATCTTGATGCAGATTTAAGTGCAAGTGGAAATCTTAAAAAAGCTGAAATATTAAACGCAAATGGAATCGTCACAATAAGTGATTTTCACTTTGGTAAAAACCTTAACGACGATTATGCACGCTTTGATAAACTGACAATTGCAATTAAAGAGTTGAGTCCGAATAATCATAAATACCTTTTCGATACATTATTATTGAGTCGTCCATACTTTAAATACGAACGATACGATAACTCCGATAATCTGGAAACAATCTTTGGAAGGAAGGGAATTAAGGTCTCTTCGGTTCAGGGTGATCCCATGCGCTTTAACCTGGTTCTTGAAATTGCACGATATGTAAAAATTCTGGCCAGAAATTTCTTTCAAAGCACTTACAGGATTAATCACCTTGCAATAAACGAGGGCGATATTAAATTCAATGACTACTCATTGAGTGAAAAATTTTCAATGGATCTTAATCCGTTGAATATAGTAGCAGATTCTATAGACAAAAACAACAAAAGGGTAAATGTGTCAATTAACTCCGGAATTAAGCCATATGGAAATGGAAGCATTTCATTGAGTATAAATCCAAGGGATAGTGCAGATTTTGATTTGCAATATAATTTTCAAAAAATACCTGTTTCAATATTTAATCCTTATACGATAGCTTATTCATCATATCCATTAGACCGCGGAACAATTCAGGTAAAAGGTACATGGAACGTACGAAACGGAATTATTAATAGTGACAATCACCTGGTCATCATTGACCCAAGAGTAACCCGGAGGATGAAAAATAAAGAAACAAAGTGGCTTCCATTGTCATTGATAATGTCCTTTATACGAGAACGAGGAAATGTTATCGATTACGAAATTCCAATAACAGGAAATTTGAAGAATCCTGATTTTCGATTACGCGATATTATCTCAGATGTATTCACAAATATAATTGTGAAACCTGCTACAACTCCTTACCGAATGCAGGTAAAGAATGTAGAAATAGAAATTGAGAAATCACTTTTTTTAAAATGGGAGATGAGGCAAAATACACTTTGGCCCAAACAGGAATATTTTATTGAGAAGATGGCAGGCTTTCTTGCGCAAAACCCAAATGCTTCAATTGTTATTTATCCAATTCAATATAGTTTAAAGGAAAAGGAATACATTCTGTTTTTTGAAGCTAAGAAAAAATATTTTCTGCATGAACAAAATAAAAACACACAGGATCTGGATGAAAGTGATTTAGCGGATATAGATAAAATGTCAGTTAAAGATTCTCTGTTTGTCCGTTACCTGAATAAACAGAAGAATGATTCACTTGTATTTACCATACAGGAGAAATGCCTGAGAATTATTGACTCATCTGTTGTTAATTCTGAATTCAGGCAATTGAACATTGAAAGAGAAAAAACATTTTTACAGCTTTTTAAGAAGTCAGGTGTTGAAAACCAGGTTCGCATTTCCGCATCAGAAAATACAATTCCTTATAACGGTTTTTCATTTTACAGTATAACTTATAAAGGAGAATTTCCTGAATTTTTGATCAAAGCAAACAAGGAAATGAACAAATTAAATAATGAGTCTCCAAGGGATAAGTTTAAAACCGATAGAAAGAAAAGTAAGAACATACTTTAGAAATCGTTCATGTGTGAATCATGTAACAAAAGCTGTAAATAATATAACATTTGCCATCTACAGATCCCGTTAATTTGTACTCAAATAAATGAATTCGAAAATTTATTATTTATAAATACCCCAAATTAAATTACTATGAAAAAATATTTTTTTATTGCATCTGTGGCAATTATTATGTCGGCTTGTAACCAAAAGGAACTCGCCGAATCAAACAACCAGAGAGATTCATTGCTCGCAATTGTTAACGAGCGTGAATCAACCATTAACGAATATATTTCTTCTTTTAATGAAGTGGAAAGAAATCTTGATTCGGTAACAGTAAAACAACAAATTATTTCACTTAATTCATCGAATAAGGGTGAACTGAAGTCATCACAAAAAGCACGTATCAATTCAGAGATAGCGGCCATCAATGAGTTGATGGATCAAAACCGTAAGAAGATTGCTGAATTAAACCGGAAATTTAAAAACTCCTCACATAAAAATGTTCAACTGGAAAAAATGATAATAACTTTAAATGATCAGCTGTCCAAAAAGGATGCAGAACTTGCTGAATTAAATTCAATGCTGAATGCTCTCAATGCCCAGGTAGCCATACTGGAAATTTCAGTGGATACACTGACTATTCGAAACAGCGCGCAAAACCAGACAATTGCAGAAAAAACGTCCGCATTGCACACCGCTTATTATGTAATGGGTAAATCAAATGATTTAAAGGACGCAAAAATTATCGACCGTCAGGGTGGATTACTTGGAATCGGGAAAACTTCAAAACTCAACGAAGATTTTGACAATAGTAAGTTTACCCAAATTGATTATACTCAAACAGGTTTTATTGCAGTGAACGGAGAAATCAAAATAATAACAACACATCCGACCAATTCATATACTCTTGAGAAAGACGAAAAGGACAATGATCTTGTTAAAAATATAATCATAACAAATCCGGATAAATTCTGGAGTGCTTCTAAATATTTAGTGATCGTAAAAGATTAAAATCTCTCTGTACATAACAGAATATCCCCAAAGGTGAAAAATACTTTGGGGATTGTTTTTCACTAATATTTATTAATGTAGAAATAGTATACTATAGATTATCCGGATGTACTGTTTAAAGCAATGAAAATAATAGAATGAAAAATTATAATCCTGCGGTAAAAGTGTTTCCTAAAATAATTAAGAATACAACCGAGCATACAATCCGGCTCAGCGAGAAAGCAATTGCTAAAACTTCTGCTGTGAGTGATTTTTTGACTGACTTGTCAGATGTGTTTCTTTTTATACTGCTGATTGCCCGTGAGACGTTTTCGAAAAAATTTGAGTTCAAAGAGTTTTTAAGGCAGTGCTTTCAGATCGGTAATAAATCACTTCCGCTGATTTCAATTACCGGAACAATAATGGGCTTAGTGCTGACTATTCAATCACGCCCGGTTCTTGTTGATTTCGGAGCAGAAACCATGTTGCCGGGAATGGTGGCAGTTTCACTCATCCGCGAGATGGGCCCGGTAATAACAGCGCTTATTTGTGCAGGGAAAATTGGATCCGGAATGGGAGCCGAACTTGGCTCCATGAAAGTTACAGAACAGATTGATGCGATGGAAGTGTCATCAACTAACCCGATACGATTTCTCGTTGTCACACGTGTGCTTGCGGCTACTGTAATGATCCCATTACTTATCCTGTATGCTGATGCACTCGGAATTTTAGGAAGCTGGGCCGGGGCAAATATCAAGGGGGATGTAACACTTGTACTTTTTTTCTCGCAGGCTTTCAGTCATGTCGAGTTTATCGATTTTATTCCTGCAGTTATAAAATCTGTTTTCTTCGGCGCCGTAATCGGTTTAGTAGGTTGTTACAAAGGATACAATGCGGGACGAGGTACAGAAAGTGTCGGTGTAGCTGCAAATTCTGCAGTAGTGCTGGCTTCACTGCTGGTGATTGTTGTTGATATGATAGCAGTACAAATAACTGATATGCTTATCTCATGATCGCTGTTCAAAATAATACAGTAAATAATATACCACCATCCGGTGTAAGTCCGGGTGCAGTAATTGAAATAAATAATCTTAAGAAATCATTCGGTAAGCAGGAGGTATTGAAAGATATTTCACTTTCACTTTTCAATGGTGAAAACCTGGTGGTTCTCGGTAAGTCAGGTTCGGGAAAATCGGTTCTGATTAAATGCATCGTAAACTTATTAAATACCGATGGCGGAACAATAAAAGTATTTGGTGAAAATGTTATCAGCATAAAAAGAAAAGAATTAAGTGTGTTAAGAACAAAAATTGGTTTTTTGTTTCAGAGCGGAGCGCTATATGATTCCATGACTGTAAAGCAGAATCTTGAATTCCCATTACGGAGGATAAGAGAGAATCTTAGTGAAAAAGAAATTGAGGAAAAAGTAATCGAGGTTTTAGAAAATGTAGGACTGGCAGATGCTTTGAATAAAATGCCATCACAACTTTCAGGAGGAATGCGGAAAAGGATCAGTTTGGCACGTACCATTGTAGTTGACCCTATGATTATGCTCTACGACGAGCCAACTACCGGCCTGGATCCGATAACTTCCGAGGAAATAAGCTCACTCATCCTTGATGTTCAGAAAAAGTATAAAACATCTTCTATAATAATTACCCATGATATAATGTGTGCCCGTAACACGGCGAATCGGGTTGTTATGTTACAGGATGGAAAAGTTTACATGGAAGGAAAAACAGAAGACTTTGAAAACTCAACGGATACATTAATAAAATCATTTTTCAAAATAAAATAATCTTAAAAGGTTAAATAATAAAAACATGGACACTCAATCACAAAAATTCAAAGTACGATTAGGATTGTTTATAGCCGGAGGATTGTCTCTTTTTGTATTAGCTATTTTTATAATAGGAAAGCAAAAAAACTTGTTTAATCCTGTATTTAATCTAACTTCAACATTTTACAACGTTAGCGGATTACAGGTTGGTAACAATATCCGTTTCGCAGGTATAAATGTAGGTACCGTTGATAACATTACCATTATAAATGATTCATCGGTTAAAGTTGATATGTTATTAAGAAAGAATGTTCAACAGTTTATCAAATCGGATTGCCAGGTAGGAATCGGATCTGAAGGACTCATTGGCGACCGGCTGCTGGTAATAACTCAAGGCAGTGCGAATGCTTCAATGGCAAGAGATGGTCAGAAACTGGAATCAGACGAACCGATAGAAACGGATGCAATTATGGCAAGTTTACAAATCACTGCAGGTAATGCAGAAATTATTTCAGAACAACTGGCCGAAATAATGTCTAAAATAAACGGCGGGAACGGAACATTGGGAAGATTAATACAGGATTCTACGATTGCTGAAAACCTTAATCAGACAATTTTTAATCTTAAAAAAAGCAGTAAAGGACTGGATGAAAATATGGAAGCTGTAAAGCACAATGTTTTTCTGAAAGGATATTTTAACAAGAAAGCAAAAGCGGAAGAAAAAAGGAAGCAGGAGTTAATCGACAAAAAAGAGGAAGATCAAAAACTTAAGAAAGAAAATAAATAACACAACATAAAAGAATAAAATTATGAAAGAATTACAGGCTAATGAAAAGAGTATTAAAACAAGCTCGACAAATGCATCAATAAATTATACTGATTTCGGAAAAAGTGAAGTCCCTGTCATTTTCATTCATGGTTTTCCTTTTGACAAATCCAGCTGGGAACCACAAATAACTTTTTTAAAAACAAAACACCGGGTAATTGCATATGATATCCGCGGCTTTGGTAAATCAACTACAAATGATATTGGTGAGAGTATAAACCTTTTTGCAGATGATTTAATTGGCTTTATGGATAGTTTAAAAATAGGGAAGGCAATAATTTGCGGTTTATCGATGGGCGGGTATATAGCTTTGAATGTGATTTCCCGTTTCCCTGAAAGATTTGAAGCCATAATTCTTTGTGATACACAGTGTATAGCTGATTCGACTGAAGCCAAAGAGAAACGAAAACAAACAATTGCTCAGATTAACGGTGGTGGATTAGACTTGTTTACTGATACTTTTTTAAAAAATATATTTTGCCGGAATACTCTCGAAAATAAAAAAGAAATAGTTGATAAGATCAGGAAAATAATTCTTTCTACTTCAACCAAAGTAATTACAGGGACGTTAAGAGCATTGGCACTGCGGGAAGAATCATGTTCAAAGTTGGAAGAAATAAAAGTTCCGGCTTTGATCATTTGTGGTAAAGAAGATATAATTACGCCTCCGGCCCAGGCAGAATTTTTAAACAGTAAAATAAAAAATTCAGTAATACATATTATTGATAAAGCCGGACATATGTCAAATCTTGAACAACCGGATGTGTTCAATAAACATCTGAATAATTTTCTAAAGGAAGTAACAAAATAATTAATGATGATGCTTTTGATTATTATGAATCGATAACAGCTTATTCAGGATGAAAATAATTAATCAAAAGTTGTATATAACAAATGTGGCTCAAAAGCGCTTTTCTGGGGTTTTTAATTTTACATGCAGCGAGTGATTTTGCATTGGCACAAAAGGAAAAGGCCAAAACGGATTCTTTAAAAATTTACCGGAATATTGAATCCTATTCGAAGCGAAGTAAGTTCAATTCATTTATCTACCAGTTGATATTTAAGCCTTTTAATGAAAATAAAAAAGTCAAAAAGAAAACTTATAAAAAGCTGATAAAAAAACCTTACAGTGCTTATGAAGGGAAGATTATCAGAAATATTAATATTGAAACGCTGGATCCATTTGGTTATACGATTTCCGATACCAGTGCGTCAACACAAAACTCCCTGATCAGAATGGGAAATATGTTGCATGTAAAATCACGGCACATAACTATACGGAACCTGTTACTTATCCGGCAGAATCAGCCATTTGATTCATTGCTGGTAAAGGAATCGGAACGCCTGGTAAGAAGCAATGGTTTTGTACAGGATGTCTCATTCACTGTAAGAACAACAGCAAATAATTCCGACTCCGTCGATATTTATATCCTGGAATTGGATAACTGGAGTATTATTCCCGCGATTGGACTTTCTCCTTCAAGTATTACAATTAAGCTGACAGATAAAAACTTTTCCGGTTTCGGTCACGAATTTCAAAATGATTTTACATGGCACCATACAACTGGTCAATATGCGTACAATACAAAATATTATATTCCAAACATTAAAAACACATATATTAACTCAACGTTGCAATTCGGGGCAGATGATTTGAAGAATTCAACAAGAGTAATAGCCGTTGACCGCCCGTTTTTTTCACCCTTTGCAAAATGGGCAGCTGGTATGAGATTTACTCATCAATTTCAAACAGTTTCATTTCGAACACCTGAATTACTTATAATTTCTCGCCAGTATAAATTAAATTCACAGGATTACTGGGGTGGAAGTGCGATTCAGATATTTAAAGGAAATACAGAGAATGACCGGGCGACTAATTTTGTCTCTACTTTACGATTTTTTCGTGTCCGTTATTTTGAAAAACAAGAAGGAACGATTGAACTTCCGGGGTTATACATTGATGAAAACTTCTACCTTGCCGGAATTGGCATATCGACCAGGAAATATGTACAGGATAAATATATTTTTAATTACGGGGTAACCGAGGATGTGCCTATTGGAAAAGTTTACAGTATCACCGGTGGTTACCAGGAAATAAACAATACCGGTCGATTGTATTTAGGTGCCCGAATCTCCAGAGGTGAATATTTTGAGTGGGGTTACATCAGTACTAATTTTGAGTATGGAACTTTTATTCAAGCATCAAAAGCACGACAAGGTGTATTTACCGCAGAGGTAAACTACTTTACCGGATTGATTGAAATAGGAAAATGGAAGTTCAGGCAATTTGTAAAACCACAGTTGACAATTGGCTTTAACCGATTCGTGAACGATAGCTTAACTCTTCATGATGGATATGGCCTGAATGGATTCAACAGTACAGAACTTACAGGAACTAAACGATTGTTGCTTACCCTCCAAACTCAGTCTTATGGTCCGTGGAATATAATTGGATTTCATTTTGGTCCATTTCTTAATTATTCAATGGGTGTGCTTGGGGATGAAAAGTCAGGATTTAATAGCAGCAAAATATATTCTCAAATTGGAGTAGGTGTTTTAATAAAAAATGAGAACCTTGTTTTTGGAACTTTTCAGTTATCCGTTTCTTTTTATCCCTCAATTCCAGGAAAAGGACATAATATTCTTAAAATAAATTCACTTAGTACAACTGATTTTGGTTTCAGGGATTTCGAAATTGGAAAACCTGCAACAGT
>JANWIS010000129.1 GCA_025449775.1 Ignavibacteriaceae bacterium | reverse complement strand
TACAAACTCGCTCTGTAAACTTACAGAGGAAACTTTTATGGTTCCATAAACTCCTATAATATCACCACCTGTTCCGAATACCAGATCACCGGCTGGATCAACTATGATGGTATCTCCAAGCCCTTGCTTTAAATGTGATAAGTCAGGATTTAATTTATTTTCTAAACTGTTTGAATTAATTTTTATTTCCGTTAATTCATTTGGCACATTTCTCGGAGATAATCTTTGGGATGATTTTGATAAACTTACCGGTCCGATAACATCATCCAACACAAAATTTAGAATACCTGAAGATCCAGAGTTTGTTATTTCAAATTGTTCAACCAAAATCGAATCAACCGGTAGATTTACAGAAATAGAGTCTGTCGATAAACTTATCTGTGCGAGATTCGGTTCGATAGAAAAATTCATAACTATGTTTTGTCCGTCTGGAATAACTACATTAAAAGTATCAGTAAAAAAACCTTCCTTAGAAATTATGATAGTATGATTGCCTTCATTAGTTCTGAAATTAAATGAACCATCACCTGATGTAATGGTCTTGCGCGATGCTTCAATGAAATGTAACTCGACATAAGATTCAGGCTTATTGGTTATCGAATTTGTTACTATTCCTTCGATTCCTCCTACACTGACACTGTCAAATCTTAAAACATACAGACCAGATTGAATATCGGAAACAACTACATTTCGCGATGGAAAGAACGGATACACTCCCCAATCTCCACTAAAGCCTGAACCTGATGGCTGATAGGTATCGTAATAAGCAACTTCAACAGGATCAGCAGGATTGGAAATGTCGAGAACTTTCATCCCCTCGACATAATGTGAAAGAAAAATATATCCGTCTCTAACTCTTGCTTCGTGTCCAATCTGTTCGGGATCACCGATATATTCACTTACAAATTCAATATCATCATTATTTGTCGGATCAGAGTCCCACAAAACACTTATGTCCCATATTTTCATTGTCTCTCCTGCGGATTCATCTGTAGTTACAAGGTAATTTAAATCCGGTGTCGGCCATGAGGTATGAGACAAAGCCCCATTGTAAAGAAGAGTTGTGATAAGCTGAGGATTATTTTTATCTGCCACATTTATTACATCAACTCTTCCGGGAAAATCAAAAATGTTATGTGCAAACATTATACTATCCTGAACAAATACATCATGAACATATCTTGGATCAAATGTGCTGAGAGGCAATGGATTTTCAGGATCTGAAATATCAAATATTCTGATGCCGGATGAACTTACACCGCCCAAAGTGGCTGAACCACCTTGAACATAAAGGTAACCTTGCCAGTCAACTGATACAGTATGTGCTCTTGCATTATTAGAATTAACACCCGGCCATAAATATCTTCCAACATAATGTACAGAATCGGGGAGTCCTCTAAGATCAATTATCTGAATACCAGTCAGTGTTGCTGGAGAGGTATGTTCTGTAACAACATAAGCATAGTCATTATAAGTTTTTATTTCTCTCCAGATCGTTCCACCTCCGGTTGGACCAGGAATCATTTCTATTTCCACTGGATTAACTGGATCTGTGATATTTATTATTGATGTGCCTTCGTTGTGTCCAATTAGTGCATATTCGTTACCGAGTTCATCAACGTAACCCCAGATATTTGAATAGACATTGTAATCGTCTATATGGCTGAGTAATGTAACATTGTTGTTTATCCCGGGAACATATTGAGCGAATAGTAGAGAAGCCTGAAAAAATGTAATAATGACTAAGAACTGAATACCTCTGTATAATTGTTTCATTTGACCACCTCATATAAAAATTGCTTAATAAAATAATCACATTTAGTCTATACAATAAAAACCTAAAAATGAACACAAATAAAAATGACGGAGTCATTTTGTTTTCAACGGATAAAGAAATGTATGGATGGAAATTTTATTCGTTAAAAATTATTGTAAAAGATTTTTTTTCATCAATTCTCACTAGTTTTTCGCGTTAACAGAAAATGCAGCAATATCATGCTCTTTTCCTTTAAATTTTATCAAGCCAACTGATTCAACACTGTAAGATTCATCTATATACTGCAAACAGCTAAGCAGTTCAGCAGAAATTAACAAACCATTACTATCAGTTTTTGCTGCAGCACAAAGTCTTGATGCGGTATTCATATTATCACCATGATAAGCTATTTCAGATTTTGATCCGCCAACTTCTGTAACAACAACTTCACCAAAATGTATCCCTGCTTTAAATTGAGGAAATACGCTATACAACTCTAAATATTTTTCTTTCTTTTTATAAATACTTTTTTGTGATTCATAATAACTCCTGATACAATTATTATTTTCAACCCCGTCATTAACATCCCATAAAACTACTACTTCATCTCCAACATATTGATAAACAGCTCCCTTTGATTCGACTATTAGTTCATCGAGGTCAAAGAAATAGTCCTTTAAGAATGCGCTGTATTTTTGATCTCCTATTTTCTCTGCAATTGTTGTAGAAGATACGAGGTCTAAAAACATTATTATTTTTTCCTGCTTTCGCGGACGATGAAATTTTCCCAAGAATAAATTAAACAGAACATCCTTACCCATTTTTTTGTCAATCTGAAGAAAGAAATTTATTCCAAAGCTAAAAAGAATTGCATAGAGTCCATGTTTAAGGAAAACAGGAGAGCCAAAAAATTCTAGGATTTCATTTTCTTGAGGCTTCCCAAATAATCCAATAGGAGCCAGAATATTATTTTTAATAAGAATAAAAATTATAACGGTAAGAACGAAGGCACCAATAAACAAGTTCGTTTTTAATAAAACCGTATATCCAAATTTTATTCTTTTAAATCGTTGCTTAAAGATGAATACTTCAAGGCAACCATTTGTCAACCCAAATAATAAACCTAAAATAAATCCGGAGATCATTTCTTGAGTAAAATTTATTATTTCAGGTTCGAGTTCATCGATGGTAAAGTAAATAATCAGGCTATAGAAAAACATGCAGATTATCCACAACACACAGATGAGTCCTATTTGCTGTAAGTTTTCTTTTAGTTTGGTTTGTTTATACATCTATAAAAAAGTGATGACGGAAAAACTTTCAACACTAATTAATTAGTCTTAATAATAAAATAATAAATAACTTTTAACTTCTCATAAAAAAACCCTCACCTATTTTCATAGATGAGGGTGATATTATTGTGCAGAGATTAAATTTATTTCAATAAAATCATTTTCCTTGTTTCAATGAAGGAACCAGCTTGCAGTTTGTAAAAATAAATTCCGCTTGCTAACCCAGTTCCAGTAAATTCAACCTCGTAACTACCTTCAGATTTTTCTTCATTTACAAGAACTGCAACTTCATTCCCTAATACATTATAAACTTTTAAAGAAACGTTTGACATTTCACTTTTGAAGTTTGACGGAACAGCAAATTTTATTTTCGTACTTGGATTAAACGGATTTGGATAATTTTGTTCCAGAATAAATTCACTGGCAATTGGTTCTTCATTTTTAACTGAAACAATTTCATCAGTTAGTTTTGTTTCAAGTCCGGGAATTGTAACTACTCCAATTCCAACTGTAGTCAAATCAAAATGCTGAGTTGGAATAATATCCTGGACTACCCAGTTATCAGGAGCAATCCAGATAGAATCTTTAGTATTAATTAACTCAATCGGAGGAAAAGGAGGCGGAAGAAACAAGTATGAAACTTTCCATTCTGTAAGAAATTTTTTACAATTAAAATTTCCTAAAACAGTTTCTATTGTTTCATCCTGGAGTCTTTGTGCAAGGTATTCAAACCTGAGCGGATAAGTGCTGATAGTTGTATCAACTAATATAAGAGTGTATTCTGAATTTACATTTGCTGCAAATCTATAAACAGAATACCAGTCTTGAAGTGAAGTAAAGAAATCGAGAAAGCTAAAGTTTGGATCGAGCTGTAGCGAATCCAGTTGAATCAGAAATTCATCAATCCGGCTTATATTAAAATATTCGAAACCATTTGTTCCTTCAGGACTATAGAATAATGAATCCGTAAAAGGTTGAACAAGAATTGTCTGCAAGGGACCATATTTTGTTGGGACAATATTAGCAAGCTTGCCATTGAAGTTTGTTACTGATGCAAATGAATCAACTCTGAATACAGATGCAGAAGGTATCGGATTATTGAGTGAGTCCAAAGGTGTCACTTTGAAATTCCATCCAAACCCCGTTTGTGCTGGAAAATAATCGTTTGCCTGCTGAGCATTTGCAATCCCTAATATTGCAAAGCAGCTAAAAACTACAATCAATTTTTTCATTTATCAACCTCAGTTAATTTTAAAAATCCTTAAGCCTATTAACACATTCAATACTTTTTCATTGAGTTCAAGTTTCAAATTTAAATTATAAAATGCAAGTGAAAGTAACGTGGAGTTAATTAAAAACTCAAATTGAAACCAAATGAATAACTTCTTATTTGCCTGAGATTTCCAATCAGTTCAACATAATTATAATTAAAAATGTTTTTTATATTTAAATAAACATTCAAAGGTAAATCAAAGGAATAAAAGTTATAACCTAAATTAACATCAGTCGTATAAACCGGAACACGTAGATCTCCATCAACTACAATTCCCAGGTCAACTAATTCTTCATCAATTTCTTCAACTCTGCTTGTGTATCTGAAGTTTATACCTAATTCGAAATTCCATTTTCTGAACTCAATCGATGAGTAAAGAACATGACGAGGACGATATCTTAATTCTTCATCTTTTTCGAGGTCTTGTGTCCACAAATAAGTATATCCGAACGATAATGACAATTGGTTTTGTATCATCTCAAAAACAGCAGCAGCTTCGTATCCCTGGATTCTTGCTCTGACAACATTGCTAAAAAAAACTAAACCATCAGAAGGATCAATACCGGGTTCAATTAAATCATAATATTCACTCTGGAAAAATGCGAGATCAAGATTTAGCGGAGCAAAAGGAGTATAATTAATTCCTAACTCGAATGTAAGATTGTGTTCTGCTTTGATGTTTGGATTTGGTTTAACAGTAATACCTCCTGTTGAAGTGGAAGTAAAAGCTTCAGAAAGAGTTGGTGCTCTGAAACCTGTTCCTATAGATGATCTCAAAATTAATTCTTCGAAAAGTCTGTAATTAAGTCCAAGTTTTGGTGAGATAGCTCCGGCTCCATTTAAAGTATCAAGCTTGCTGTAATCATATCTTATACCCATGCTGACTATTAATGAAAAATTAAAATTAATATCGCCTACCAAGTATGAACCGATTCCAAAAGCTTCAGGGTTTCCAAACAGGGTTGAATTAACGGTAGAAAAATTTCCATCCAATCCTCCAGTAAGAATAATAAAATCATTTACACTTGTGTTTAATTGAATTTCGCCCCGATACAGATTTGAAGTCGATTCATTCGGATTGGTTTCATTGTCTTTAAAATAATTCCTGTAATAACTTGTTTTTACATTTAGAATTGTTTTATCACTAATTAACGTTTTAAATATCAATCCAAATAAGTAACGGTTTGTTTCAATTCTATCACCGAGATTTTGATCAGGAGGAATGAGTGCATTGTGTGAATCTTTCCAGTAAAGAAAATTTCCTGCCTGTTTATTAAAACTATTTGCAATAAAAGTTAGAGATGAAACCGTTGTGAAGTTATAAACAGTTTTTAGAAAACCGATGTATTTTTTAAAGTCATCATCTTGTTTATAACCGGATTCCTCCAATCTGGTAAACGAAATGTTAAAACCAAAATTATCAAACTCATTAGAGTGAGATAAAGTCAGTCCATTAAATGGTCTTTTCTCGCCTGACCAATCCCATTCTGAATAATAAGGACTATCATAGATTCCATAAAAACCATTGATAATAGTTGTAGGCTTGTCTGAAATATTTTTTGTAAGAGCATTTATAACTCCACCAATAGCTGATGAACCATAAAGCGAGCTTGCAGGTCCTTTAATGATTTCAACTCTTTGTAGTTCTGTAACGGGAATCATTTCCCAAACAATTTCGCCTGTATCACCTGTGTTAAATGGCAGACCATCAATTGCAACCAATGCCCTCGAACCTGAACCTCTGCTGTAACCGCTTGAACCTCTTATACTGACCTGGTCTTCTGTCATTATCACCCCCGGAACAAACCTGATTGCATCTTCAAGGTTACTGAAGTTTCTATCTGTAAATTCTTTACCATATAATATTTCCGAACTTACAGGCAACTCAGATTTTTTCTGTTCATATTTTCCCGCGGTTATCAAAACTTCTTCAGACTCAAATATTATTTCTGTAAGCATAATATTTAGTGTGATTGATTCATCGTTGATGATAATGCTATCAAGCTTAAGTTTTTCAAATCCAATTGCTGAAAACTCGATTGTATAAATTCCCTGTGAAAGATTTTTTATTTCATATCTACCCTGCTCATCAGTTGCAGAACCGTAATTGGTATTTAACACTGATACATTTACTCCGGCTATCGGAATTAGATGTGAATTAGACACAGTTCCATCTATATTATAAGTCTGAGCGTAAATGTCGTTTAAATTAATTAGTGTAATCAGTGCGAGAATAATTACACACAATAAATATTTTGAAAGTGTTGTACTCAAATATTTTTTCAATTACCACCTGGTGGTTGTGGCGGCGGATTATCAAAATCAACATTGATATTAATGAATTTAACAAATGCACTGTCTGGAATTACCATTGTGCCTGGCTGAGTTGTATCGCCGTTTGCATAATAAAGTCCGGAAACATACCAGTCTTTTCTTAAGAGAGATAACTGTTCTGTTGACTGTTGTACAACAGCGACATATTCATAATTGCCTGGTGGAAACGGACCTGGTGTCATTGGAATGTATGCTGAATCAAGTGAGTTGAATGAATAGCTTTGAACTCCGAATGGAATTTCCCGGCTTAAATATTTGAGGTTGGCAATTGTAAAATCTCCGGGAGTAAGAAGGTCGTTCTCAAAAACAACGACGAAAGTTCTTTTTACACTATCTGGCCAGGCCCTGATAAATGTAACTGTTCCGCTGAAACCGGGTGGTTCTTTTAATACAGGTTTTGGTTCAATGCCGTGATCGCAGGAAATTAAACAACTAAATAAAAAAAGTATTGCAGGAAAATACCTGATATATTTTTTATATATCGTAACCCGCATATTCCTGTGTTTATTGATGGCTATTTCAGTAATACCATTTTTTTAGTCTCGGTCAAGTCTCCAGCTTGAACTTTATAGAAATAAACTCCGCTCGTCAAACTATTTGCATTGAATAATATTTCATAAGTGCCCGGAAGTTTTTCTTCATTAATAAGTGTTGCAATTTCATTACCTAAAACATCATAAACTTTTAAGATTACTTCCTGCTTTTCACTTCTTACATTTTCCGGAATTGTGAATTTTATTTTGGTTGAAGGATTAAATGGGTTCGGGAAATTTTGTTCGAGCCGGAAATTAGAAACAATCGGTTCAGTTGTTTCAACTAATGTTGGTACCAGATCGAGATCTATTTTATACATGGATCTGCCATAAGTCCCTGCTACAAGTTCACGTGTGGTCGGATGGATCTCAATATCACCAATTGGAAGAATTGGTAAGCCTTCCCCTAAAACAAACCAGCTTTGCCCAGAATTAAAACTAACATACATACCAACATCACTGCCAACATAAATTCTTGATGGTTCAACAGGATCGACTGCAAAAGCATTTACAGGTGCATCGGGTAAATTACTGCTGATATCAGTCCAGGTTGTGCCTTTGTCCGTACTTCTGAAAACATGCGATTCAGGATCTTTCCACTTCAATCCGTTGAATGTTGCATACACAATGCTTTCATTTACAGGATCAACTGCAACACGTGTTACCCATCTTTCGGGCAAGCCATCAGAAATTTCAGTCCAGCTTGTACCATTATCTGTTGATACCCAAATGTGTGAATCATCCGTACCAACATAAATCACATTTGAATTTGCTGGAGCAACTGCCATCGTTGTTAATGTTCCTAATCTTCTTCCGGGAACCCAATCAGTTAATTGAGGACTTATCTTTGTCCAGTTAGCAGCACCATTAGTAGTTCTGTATAAAAAATCAGTTCCATAATAAAGAACACTACTATTGTTTGGATCCATAATAACCGGAGTACTCCAGTTTGTAGGTTCGCTTGAATTAATTCCATTTAAAGCTTCATCAAAACTATTTCCTCCATCAGTCGATTTACCGAGGTATCCATTTTGCGATTCAGAATAAATAATATTTGAATTAGTAAAATCAACAATTACATAAAAACCATCGCCGCCAAAAATATGTTCCCAGTTATTTAATCCTCCATCTGAAGTTCTGTTAGTACCATTGTCCTGAGTTCCTCCGTAACTAGCGAGAGAATTATTTGCATCTAAACCAATTTCATAAAATTGTGTTGCAGGAATTTGCGCAGGAGGTCCCCAGTTAAGTCCGGCATTTGTTGAAATATTTATACCGCCGTCATTACCGCTAAATGCAATGTTAGGGTCAACAGGATTAAAAGTTAAAGCATGTTGATCGACGTGAGAAATATTTCTTTCAGTCCAATTATCACCTGAATTAGTTGACATCATAAATTCAACATCTAATACATAAATTTGATCAGGATTAGTAGGATGTATGCGAACTTGACCGAAGTACCAGCTAAATCCATTGCTGCTTAATTCGTTATCAGGATCTTTATCAACCCAGCTCGTTCCGAAGTCTGTAGATTTAAAAACACTGATTATATCAGTTCCGCTTATATAAAGAGAATAAACTATATCAGGATTAACCTGACTTATTGCTAATCCTATCCTTCCAACATTTTGTGAATTGGGATCAGGCAATCCTGTTGATGGAAGAATTTCAACCCAGTTTGTTCCGCCATCGGTTGTTATATAAATGCCGCTTGATGGTCCATAAAGATGAGATGAATTTGGTCTTCTAACTCTTTCCCACATCGCAGCCATCATCCTGTCAGGATTATTCGGATCAATTATAATATCAATTCCACCTGTAGAATCAGAAACAAAAAGTGATTGGTTCCAGGAAACTCCACCATCAGTTGATTTATAAATTCCTCTTTCAGGATTTGGTGCAAAGTAAGAACCGACTGCAGCGAGATAAATAATATTTGTATTTGTGGGATGAATGATTATTCGTCCGATCGAAATTGTTTCAGCTAAGCCAAGAAAATTCCATGTCAGACCAGCATCAGTAGATTTGAAAACTCCTCCTCCGGGAAAATTATTATGTCCTCCGTTCGGTTCTCCTGTTCCAACATAAACTATATCAGGATTTAAAGGATCGACGGCAATATCACCAATTGTTAAAACTGCAAGTGAATCAAAAACAGGAAACCAGCTTATTCCCATATCAATTGATTTAAATAAACCGCCAGTTGCAAAACCAGCGTAAACAACATTCGGATTAAGTGGATTAAACTCGAAGTCCACAACTCTGCCGCCAACATTAGTTGGTCCGGCAAACTCCCATGCAACAGCATTTAATCCTTTGCTCAATCTCTGTTCGGCTGTTTGTCGGTGAAGCTCGTGTGCTTGTTTGAGTGCATCAATATATGCAAGCGGATCAGCATCTAAATAAGGCCAGGTTTTTTTCAGATACGACCACTCACTAGGATATAATTTAGACTCAGCTTCATTTTTATTTTCTGTATTTATTTCGTTCTTATCCGGGAAGAAAATGTAACCTATCAATATGAGCAATGTTACAAATGAAACTAATGCTAAAGTAAGTTTATAGAATTTCATTTTTGACCTGATGATTTATTTTAAAAAAACTTTTAGATGCTGTTGTTAAACTTAAAACAATTTACTGGATTTGCTCGTTACTCAGATACTCAGTTTTGAAAATTTTCCACTTACCATTCTCTTTTTTCAAAATATGATATCCACTTGAACGGCTTGGGGGAAATCCCTGACCGCCTTGAGAACGAGTGGTTTGAACATAATAAACTTTTGCTTCTTCACCCAAAACTTCTATTACCTCTGCTTCTTCAAGATTGTAAACCATATTATAATTTGCAAATACGTAATCCATACCTTGCTTTGTTGATTTCATTTGCGGACAATCTTTATGAATCGTATTCAACACACGTTCTTTATCTTCAGCCTGGGTTGCAGCAAGATTTTCCTTTATTAGCTCAATTATTTCAGCAGCAATTTTCGGCTCAATATTTTGCTGCTTCTGGATTTGTTCTTTAGTTATTTTGCCGGGTGGAAGTACCTGGTTCTGCCTCTGCTCATCAGAAGTAACCGGTTTTTCTTCTTGAGATTTACAGCCGGTGAAAAAATAAAATATTGATACAAATAGAATAATTAAAGTCTGTTTCATTCTTCACTATTGGATAATAAAATTTTTCTAAGCTGTTCTTCATTGATTTTTAAAAGTCCTAAAGGCACTAATCTTGGAGTAAGTATTTTCCAGTTTTCATTTTTTTTGAATACATCTTTAAATAGCGGTATCGATCCTTCAACATCGCCATTGGTTGCTAAAGTAACAGCATGCCAGAACTTCATCTCTTCATTTTCAGGGAACATTTCTTCTGCAGCAGAATATTCTTTCATTGCGAGTTCCATATCTCCGTGCTCAACAGCAAGATCTCCGGCATTCATATGATCATAGGCACGATGAACTGTCAGTAATCTGTTCAGCTCATCAAGAGGATAAGGGTCATCCTCAACTCTCAAATCAATTAATCTGTCTTTCCAAACCTGACCGGTAGATTCTCCTTTTACAACTAATATACAAGCTGATTGTTTCCCACGAATATCTCCTCCAACTTCTTCAGCAGCAAAAAGAGCAGCCATCATTCTTTCTGCCAATGGACCTTTTGATTCTTCAAACGCTTTTGACATTGCACCGGGAACTTTGTCATTTAACATAAGATTTGCCTGGACCGAATAATTTTCTCCGACAATATTTCCAGCACCTGGAATACAATTCTTTCCCGTGTAGCTTTTCACATTTCCGCTAACATCAAGTATTGCAAGCTGACGGACATCTCTTCCTTCATCTTCAGCAATAAGCTTATCAACAACTTGTTCAGCAGTCATTCCCGATTTTAATAATTCCAGCCCATCCGGACCAAAAGCGGGATTAACAAAAGACTGAGTTGCTACAACACCGATTCCTGCTTCTCCCCAGGAAACAATTGAACCAACTGAAAACCAATGTGATTGAACTGCTACTCCCATCTCGCCTGTTTCAGGATCGCGTGCAACAATTGAATAAGTTGCAACAAGAGGATTTTCAGAATAAAATTGTTGAGTCCAGTATAAATCAGTAAAAATGAATAGTGTGGAAATAAGAAATAGTATATAACTCTTCATTTATTTTCCCTCATTGATTAGGAATTTAAATTTACTTGCAAAAATAGATGTGAAGTAATTCTCTTTCAATATTATTATTAATGAAATTCTTCTTCCAGAAATTTTCCTGTGATACTATCAGAATTTTTTATTACCTGTTCTGGAGTTCCTTCCGCGACAATTTTTCCGCCAAACTCACCGCCGCCGGGACCAAGATCAACTATCCAGTCAGCCATCTTTATCACATCCATATTATGTTCAACTACAACCACAGTGTTTCCTTTTTCTACAAGCTTGTTAAGAACATCTAGCAGAATTCTGACATCTTCGAAGTGCAAACCGGTTGTCGGCTCATCGAGAACATAAAGTGTATTGCCGGTGCTCACTTTGCTAAGTTCTGTTGCAAGCTTTACTCTTTGGGCTTCACCGCCGGAAAGTGTTGTTGCCTGCTGACCGAGTGTAATATAACCCAGCCCGACATCGTTCAAAGCTTTAATTTTTCTTTTAATTCTTGGAAGATCAGAGAAGAAATCAAGTGCATCTGCAACTCTCATTTCCAATACTTCTGAGACTGATTTTGTTTTATAAAGAACTTCAAGAGTTTCGCGGTTATATCTTTTTCCTTTGCAGGAATCGCAATGAATATAAACATCGGGAAGAAAATTCATTTCAATTTTCTTCAAACCATCACCAGTGCACTCTTCGCATCTTCCTCCACTTACATTAAAACTGAATCTTCCTGTTTTATAGCCTCTCATTTTTGCTTCAGGCAGTTGTGCAAATAAATCTCTTATAAAAGTAAACAATCCGGTATAAGTTGCAGGATTTGAACGCGGTGTTCTTCCGATTGGAGATTGATCGATCTCTATTATCTTATCGATGTTCTCAAGCCCTTCAACTTTTTTATAGGGAAGAGGAACCAATTTCGATTTGTAAAGTTTGTTCATCAGAATTTTTACAAGAGTTTCATTGAGCACTGATGATTTTCCCGAACCGCTTACTCCTGTTATAAGAGTTAAAGTACCTAGAGGAATTCTAAGATTTACATTTTGAAGATTATTTCCCGTTGCACTGGAAAGCATTATAAATTTTCCGTTACCTTTTTTTCTTACATCCGGAATTTTAATTTTTCCCCTGCTTCTTAAATAGGAAAGTGTAAGTGAATCAAATCCATTATCGGAATTTAAAAGCTTTTTAGTTTCACCTTCAAGAACAACTTTACCGCCGTGCTCGCCAGCTCCGGGACCAAGATCAATTATATAGTCAGAGCTGTCAATAGTTTCTCTGTCGTGTTCAACTACTATAATCGTATTTCCTAAATCCCTTAAATTTTTTAATGAATTGATCAGCTTAATATTATCGCTTTGATGAAGCCCGATAGAAGGTTCATCGAGCACATACAAAACTCCTGCAAGCTGAGTTCCTATTTGAGTTGCAAGCCTTATCCGCTGAGATTCTCCCCCGGATAATGTTCGTGCAGAACGACCGAGAGCTAAATAATCCAACCCGACATTATTAAGAAAATTCAATCTCTCATTTACTTCTTTTAAAATTGGTTTTGCAATTAATGCATCATTGCCTTTGAGTTTAACATTTTTAAAAAATTCTGTTGCTCTTAGGATTGAAAGTGAAGTTATCTCACTGATATTTTTCCCGTTAAACTTAACAGCGAGAGATTCTTTTTTTAATCGCCCTCCGTTACAAGTTGAACAATTAATAGTATTCATAAACGATTCTACCCATTCCCGGATGCTATTTGATGAAGTAGAATCATAGTAATGTTTAAGATGCCTTATAATTCCAGAGAAACGATGAAGATATTGAACGGGTTTTCCACCGCCGTACGAATATGTAAATGAAATTCTCTCTTTACTTCCGTTTATAATTATATCTTTCTGTGCTTCGGAAAGTTTTTCCATCGGAGTATCAAAATAAAATTCAAAAGTTTTTGCAACGGCTTCAAGCTGAGTATAAAACCAGATTTTTCTCGGTTTACCCAGAGGTGCAAGAGCTCCATCATTAATTGAAAGGTTCCAATCGGGTATAATTAAATTTAAATCGAGTTCTTTCTTTTCGCCAAGTCCTTCACAATCCTGACATGATCCGTACGGTGAATTAAATGAAAATGAATTTGGTGCAAGCTCCCGGTAGCTTATTCCGCAATCAAGACATGCAAGCTGACGGCTGAAGACATTGTCTTCATTTCCATCATTAACAATTAGGCTTCCATCACTATAGTTTAAAGCAACTTCAACAGATTCAGTAATCCTCGAACGAAAAGATTCTTTAACTGTTAACCTGTCAACGACAATTTCAATATTGTGGATTTTGTACCGGTCTGCCTGAAAGCCTTTGCTGATTTCAATAACTTCTCCATCAACTCTTACCCTTAAAAATCCATCTGAAAGCACCTCTTCAAAAAGTTCACGATAATGTCCTTTTCTTCCTCTTATCAATGGGGAGAGAAGTGATATTTTTTTGTTCTGGTAGTTTGAAATAATTGTTTCGATAATTTGCGATGAAGTTTGTTTCTTAACAGGCTTACCGCAATTGTAGCAGTGTGGAATTCCGACTCTTGCAAATAAAAGCCGGAGGTAATCATAAATTTCTGTAACTGTTCCAACTGTTGAACGAGGATTTCCGGTTGTCGTTCTCTGCTCGATAGAAATTGCAGGACTCAATCCTTCTATAAGATCAACATCGGGTTTCTCAAGCATATCAAGGAACTGACGGGCATAAGCAGAAAGAGATTCGATGTACCGACGCTGACCTTCAGCATAAATTGTATCGAATGCTAGCGAAGACTTACCTGAACCGGAAAGACCTGTAATTACTGTAAATGAATCACGTGGAATTTCCAGATCGATGTTCTTGAGGTTGTGCTCTCTCGCACCTTTGATTATGATTGATTCTTTTTCCAAGGAAAGCTAAAATAAAATTTTAATTAGCTATATTAGTTATTGATGCCCTGATAATCAATTAAAATCGAAATGCATTACTGAACTTTTCTTAGATGAACTTACCGGAAAAAATAAGAACAATAGATAATTTTAAAGAATTAACCTTCAAAGAAAAAAAATCTGCTTTCATAGCACAGGTTTATTCAGTTAATTCAGTAAAAGCAGCAGATGAATTTCTTTCTGAAACCAAAAAGAAATACTATGATGCATCACATCACTGCTTTGCTTACAAGCTGATTGATGCAACTATAAGGTATTCCGATTCAGGGGAACCAAGTGGAACTGCAGGTGTAAGAATTTTAAGTGCGATTGATCATTTCAATCTGTCAAACCAGCTTGTAGTTGTAACGAGATATTATGGTGGAATAAAACTTGGAGTTGGTCCTTTGGGAAAGGCTTATTACAATGCTGCTCACAAAATTTTAAGTGAATCTGCAATTAAAACTAAAACACTTTTGCAGAAAGTTTTAATAAAATCTGAAGTTAATCATATCAACCATATTTATAAGCTACTATCAGGTTCCAAATCAATCATTTCAAGAAAGGGTGATGAAGAGGTTATAGTTCTGGACTGCCTGATTCCGTTTTCTGAGATAGATTCCATTTCAAAAAAACTTATTGACATTACTGCAAATAAAATTGAGATCAACCCGTCTTCGAAATTTATTTACAAATAAAAATAATTTTAAAGTCGCCCGGGGATATCAGGAAAGTCTTTTCAAATAATTAATATACTTCTTCACAGACTCTAGGTCAGAGAGAAGCTGATTTAGATTAATTAAGTTTTCTGAAGTAAGTGAAAGGTAAGTTTCTTCAAAATAATTTTTCAATTGAGCATCACTGGTGATTATTTCTCGCAACTGCTCAATTGCTTTTTTCAAATTAAGGTTAATATCTTCTTTAACCTGATTGATGTTCTGTGCTTCAGGAATTCCAGGTGCATGTTTCAGAACTCTAATCATACCGCAAATATATTTTGCGGTAAAACTCAATTCTTCAAGTTCTGTTTCTTTACGACTTGAAACTGAAAGTTCAATTAACTTTTGAAGATCTGATTTCCTAATGAGATTATTTTTTGTAAACGATTCAACTTCACTGAGAAAATTTTTATTGTTAAAATTAATATTCATCAGCCTTCGGCTATCATTCTTTAATGCCTATTCCCAAACCATCTCCAACAGGGATGATCGATGATTTAAGATTAGGCTGCTTCATAAAAATTTTATTGAATTTACGGATGTGCTGTGTCGATTCCTTATATTTTTCCGGAACAGATGAAGATGCAGCATAGCCGTGCCATAATAAATTATCAACTACAATCATTCCTCCGCGTTTAAGAAGAACAAGTGAGTAATCCAATAGTCTTCTGTAGTCCTCTTTATCTGTATCGAGAAATATCAGGTCATATTTTTTCTTAAGCTGAGGCATAACATTTACAGCTTCACCTTCAAGCAGCTTAATTTTATTTTCCATACCTGATTTTGAAATGAACTGCTTTGCAAGAGCAATATTATCTTGACTTTTTTCAACTGTGTGAATTACAGATTTTCCTTTCAGAACCCGTGCAATTCTTATTGTTGTGTAACCGATCGCTGTGCCAAGCTCAAGAACTCTTTTTGGATCTTTTATTTTTACTAAATGTTCAATAAACTCAGCCGACTGCCAGTAAAGAATCGGGATGTTATGCTCTTTTGCATATTCTTCCATCTCCTTTATTAATTCATCAGGTTCTTTTCTGAATGAAGAAATATATTCTTCCTGTGCTAGTATTAATATTCCGCTCATAATTTTATTGTGTTTAATGTGGTCATAGAAAAATAAGAAAATTCTTTCTAAACCTTAAAATGAAAATGTGTTGATATTGCTGAAGATTATTGGAATATCTTCAATAAAAAATTAGATTGGTCAGTCGATACCCAGGAAAATCCTGTTTGCTCTGATTGCAGATAGAAATCCTAAAGGACCCGGAGCTACTTTTTCATCATCAAATGACCAGTAAACAAATATTGGTTTTCCGATTATCATATTGTCCGTAATAAAACCAAACTGCCGGCTGTCCATGCTGACATCAAAATTATCTCCGATTACAAAGTAGTGATCCTGCTGTAAAATATATTCTTTAATTGCACTTCCGTTCAAAGTAATAAGTGTTCCTTCTGCAAGCAGTGATCGTTCACCATAATCCATTACAATAATTGATTGCAAGGTTTCAAAATTTTCAAGAGAAATTTTTATTGTATCACCCTTTGCAGGAATGATCAGTGGTCCATAATTGTCTCTGTTCCAATCAGTTCCCGGAGGATAGATTAGATCTTCTTTTATCCATCCGCCTCTTTGTGAGTCTTTAGAGACTTTCATTGTTGTTGGGAGTTTAACCTGAACTCTATTTATAAAAATCTCTTTATTAATTATTTGAAGAGTGTCATCCGGTCCGGCAACAATTCTTTTTATGTACTTAGAACCATTTCTTAAAGGATCATTCTCAAAACCATCAGGAAATTCAAATACAACTAATTCATTTTTTTCTGGCTTACCGACTTCATACAAACAGCTGTACGGAATTTGAGTGTTGACTATCGGAATTTCTTTTGGAGTTGTAAAGTTATAAGCAAATTTATTAACAATGATAAAATCTCCCGGCAGAAGTGTATTTTCCATCGATGAGCTTGGAATCTTGAATGCATCGAATAAAAATGCTTTTATGATAAGGGCAATAAAAAAAACGAGTAATAAAACTTTTAATATTCTGTAAAACTTTTTAAGCATTCTTTCCTTATTAGAAAATATATTTATTCTTCAATCTGAAGCACAGCTAAAAATGCTTCCTGCGGAATTTCGACATTGCCAACCTGCTTCATTCTTTTCTTTCCTTCTTTCTGCTTTTCCAGAAGTTTTCTCTTACGTGTAATGTCGCCGCCGTAACATTTTGCAAGAACATTTTTTCTTAAAGCTTTTACAACAGATTTTGAAATTACTTTTGAACCTATCGCTGCCTGTATGTTGACTTCAAACATCTGTCTCGGGATAAGGTCTTTTAATTTTGTGCAGACTTTTCTTCCCCAATCATAAGCTTTTTCGTGATGAACAATCATCGAGAGTGCATCAACTGGATCACCATTCAATAATATATCCAGCTTTACAAGATTTGATTCCAGGTAACCAATAAATTCATAATCAAATGATGCATAACCACGTGAAGTTGATTTCAGCTTATCATAAAAATCAAATATTATTTCAGAAAGTGGAAATTCGAATTGCAGATCTGCTCTTGTAGGATCAAGATAAGTTGTGTTTTTATAAGAACCTCGTTTATCCATAGAAAGTTTCATAATATTTCCAACGTACTCACTTGGAGTAACAATCTGTGCTTTTATGTACGGTTCTTCTATTCTTTCAATCTCTCCGATCGGCGGCATCTCGGCTGGATTATCAACAACAATCTTTTCGCCTCTTTTATTATAAACAAAGTACTCAACGTTTGGAAGAGTTGTAATGATTGTTTGGTTGTATTCTCTGTGCAATCTTTCCTGAACAATTTCCATATGCAGAAGTCCGAGAAATCCGCACCTGAAACCAAAACCAAGAGCAGCAGAAGTTTCCGGTTCATAAAAAAGAGCTGAATCATTCAGTCTGAATTTTTCAAGAGCATCACGAAGACTTTCATAATCATCTGAATCAGTCGGATACAACCCGCTGTAAACCATCGGCTTTACTTCTTTATAACCGGGTAATGGTTTTTCAGCACCGTTTTTTGAATGTGTAACAGTATCACCGACTTTGGCAAGTTTAACTTCTTTAATTCCGGCAATTAAATAACCAACATTTCCTGCAGAGAGTTCATCCGTTTTTAATTTTTTTAATTCAAGCACTCCAATCTCTTCAGCTTCCATAACTTTATCTGCTACAAAGAATTTTATTTTATCATTTGTACGAAGAGTTCCATTGAACACTCTTATATATGCAACTGCACCTCGGTAAGCATCAAATATTGAATCAAAAATTAATGCCTGAAGAGGAGCATTCGGATCTCCTTTTGGAGGAGGAATTCTTTTTACAATTTCTTCGAGCAATTCATCAATCCCGATGTTTGCCTTTGCACTTACTTTCAGAATGTCATCTTCCTTGCAGCCAATCAAATCAATAACCTGTTTAGAAATCCTATCAACTTCTGCGCTTGGCAAATCAATTTTATTGAGAACAGGAATAACTTCCAGGCCAGCATCGAGTGCGAGATATAAATTGCTAATCGTTTGTGCTTCAACTCCCTGTGCTGCATCAACAACAAGCAAAGCACCTTCACAGGCAGCAAGTGAACGAGATACTTCATAACTGAAATCAACGTGACCGGGAGTATCAATCAGGTTAAGAATATAATTTTCGGAATTCTTTGCAGTATAATGCATCTGGATTGCGTGAGATTTAATTGTAATTCCGCGCTCTCTTTCAAGATCCATATCATCCAGAACCTGGGCTTTTGCTTCACGAGCTGTAACTGTACCGGTTTTTTCCAGCAGCCTGTCGGCAATAGTGGATTTACCGTGATCTATATGCGCAATTATGCAGAAGTTTCTTATCTGTTCCATTTGAGGTTTTAAAATGATGTGCTAATATAGCGAGGGGTGTGTTCTTATTAAAGGTAAATGAGATTAAGAATTACATGTTTCAATACTTTGCGGTTATGGATTGCATTTCCTCCATTTTGGAAATAGTATCGATAATAATTCCTTCCCTCAAAGCATTTTCAGAAATAGTCATTTCTTTAAGCTTAAAGGTTTCAAACACCTGGCAGAGAATTAATAATCCTGCCGGAATTATATCCGCTCTTTTAATTTCCATTCCTTCAATAAAAAGTCTATCCACAGGAGATTTGCATTTCAGAACATCGTCTGTCAGTTCAAAAATTTCTTCTGCAGAAAAAGTAAAACCGTTCATTGTCTTCTTAAACTTCCCACTCCTTCTGAAAGAAATAATTGAAGCTGCTGCCACAATTGTTCCAGAACTTCCTATCGCCATTTCAAATTTGTGCTTTGGATGAAGATTACTGTTTGCATTAAGCTTATCCTGTATATAACGTCTGCAACTTTCAATTCCTGAATCTGTTAGAATAAAATCCGGCAAGAACATTTTACTCAATCTTACTGCACCTAATTTTATACTTTCTGCGAATTCAGATATTCCATTTTCACACAGAATAAATTCAGTGCTTCCTCCGCCTATATCAACGCATAAAATTCTTTTATTCTGTACTTCAAGTGCATGCTGAACACCGAGATAAATTAATTCTGCTTCGGTTCTACCGTCAACTGCCTCAACGGTTATTTCTGTTTCTTCAAATACACGATCAATAAATTCATCCTTGTTTTTTGCTTCCCGTACAGCACTGGTCGCAATTGCCCGAATATCAGCTTTATAAAACTGAGCAATCTTTGCAAAGTCTTTCAGAACATTGAGAGCTCTTTCCATTTCGCCTTCAGATATCCAACTGAAATCTTTTCCTTTCTGAGATCCCAAACGGATTACTTCCCTTTCACGATCAATAATTTTAAATGAACCGTCATTCTTTACCCGAACAATTATCAGGTGAAATGAGTTTGTGCCCATATCTATAGCTGCAATGCACTTGTTCATTTTTTATTCTCCTTTTTGCTTAAGATTAATTCACAAATTTGATATACATCTTCCATTGAAACGTCATCAATAAGATCTGATTTTCGAATGAAATATTTATTAGCTCCAATCGGAGCCCAGTTAAATGGATTTGTCGGTCCAAAAATAGAAACTTGCGGAGTGTCTGTTGTTCCGGCTACATGCATTATACCTGTATCGTTTGAAATAAAAAGGTCAGAAACTGAAATTAATGCTGCGACTTGTGGAATTGGTTTGTTTATAAACTTTCCAAAATTAACATCAACATTTTTTATAAGATAATTCAGTTCCTCTTTTTCAGCCCAGCCGCCTGTTAAATAAAAATTTGCAGAGAAATTTTTTACAATTTCTTTTACAAGCGAACAATATTTTTCAAGTGACCACCTGTTATTCGGTTTTCCGGCACCAACGTGGAGACCGATAAGAATTTTTTTTGATTTGTCTGCAAATCTATTTACAAAATTTTCGGCAGCCGAAGTATCAACTCCGTTAAATGATATTTCTGATTTATAATTTCCTGTATCTATACCGAACGGTCTGACGATATCAAGACTTCTTTCTGAAACATTTGAGTCAGGATGTTTTCGCCAATCTAGATCTACTCTCCTGTCGAAAAAGAAATCGCTTAAATTCTTTTTTCCGTTCAGCGATTTAGGACCAATCCTGATTTTCGATTTTGACAACCGTGCTACAAGGTTGCTTGTAAATGAAATTGAAACAACAACAGGCACTATTGCCAAATCATATCCTTCACGTAATATTTTTATCAGGTTAATAAAATAAACAGGATTAATTAATTTCTTCTTATCAAAAATAAAAATTCTGTTAAGAAATTTATTTTTCACCATTCCAGGGTAATTGAAAGGACTAACGACTAATGTTGTATGTGAATCAGGATAAGTTTCTTTTATTGCTCTGAAAACCGAAACTCCAGCAAGCAAGTCGCCAAGCTGATTATGCTGCCTGATGATAATGATTTTTTTTGGTTTGCCGATATCTTTGCTTTGATTTTCCTCAACAGAGAAAAATGATCTGAAAAAAGAGTAAACAATTTTTGAAGCTAAATTATTTCTTGCCATTTCCTTCTTCGAATGACTGTAAATCATCCTCGTCGGGTGGAATTTCTCTGAAGTCAGCTTCAGGAATATCTTTTAACTTATTTTTAAGATTTGCGGCTCTGTCTTTAAGATCATCAATATTTGGACGGGAACCAGGTTCGAATTGTTTTAGTAATCGGACCAGTTTGAACACAAAAAAAGCCAGGATTAAAACCGCTGCAATCAGAATTACACGAGTCAAATAATCCTCCTCGTTTCTGGATTAAAATATTCTGTAAAACCTCTGTCTTCCCTGAAAACCTGTTTAAACAGTTCATCAAAATCATTATCGCTGTTAACAAAATCAATATCTGATGAATTCACAATTAAAAGCGGAGTTGAGCTGTACCTGAAAAAATAATGATTGTATGATTCACTCAGCTCTTCTATATAACTTCTGGTTAGTGCTCTTTCGATTTTCCTGTTTCTTTTTTTAATGTTATACATCAGCCGGTCAACACTTGACTGCAGAAAAATAACCAGGTCAGGCTTGCGTAATACACGTGCAAGCAAAGGATAAATACTTTCATAAAGATTCAGTTCATCTTTGCTGAGGTTCAGGTATGCAAATATTCTGTCTTTCTCAAATGTATAATCGCAGATGAGATACTCCGAAAATAAATCCTCCTGATGAAGCTCCTGCTGTTGTTTAAACCTGTTAATAAGGAAAAACATTTGTGTCTGGAATGCATGGCGTTTCCGGTCGGTATAAAATTTTTCAAGGAATGGATTGGTTTCAAACTGCTCGAGAATAAGCTTGGCATCAAGGCGATCTTTAATTTTTTTTGCAAGACTGGTTTTACCAGAACCTATTACGCCTTCGATTGCAATATAACGCAGATCTGAATTGGTATTTTGCTTTTCAATCATTTTACCAGAACCTGATGAGAAATTTTCCTGATAATATGTTTTTGTTCTGTCAAATTAATTAACTCTGAAATTCTTTTATTAACTGTTGGATGAACCAGGTCAGGTGCAATTTCGTTCAACGGGACAACAACAAAATCGCGGTTCAGAATATCTTTATGAGGAATAGTTAAGTTTTCATCCGAAAAAATTATTTCGTTAAAAAATAAAATATCCAGATCAATTTCTCTCGGTCCCCATCTGGTTGTTGTTTTTCTTCCAATTGATTGTTCGATTGATTTAAGAGTTTGAAATAGTTCTTTCGGTTCGTAGGAAGTACCGATTTTTATTGCAGCATTAATAAATTCTTTCTGACTGACTTCTCCATAAGGAGCTGTTTCATAAATCGAAGAAATGCTTTCAACTTCACATTTGGGATCAATGTTTATAAGTTCGATTGCATGATCAATGTTGTCAATCCGATCTCCTGTATTTGAACCGATTCCTATGTATGCTGTATTATTAATTCTGGATTCTCTATTTATTTTTTCTATTCTTTTTTCTCTTTAATTACTTCTGCCTCAACGCAATCAACTACGCCGCCAACAGGTGGATTATTTTTTCTTACTCTCACAGATACTTTCAAAATTTTATCAAATTTCTTCAAAAGCTCATCTGCAATTTCAACGGCAAGTGCTTCAATCAAATAATATTTTTGTTTAACCGTAAACTGATTGAGAAATGAATAGACTTGATAGTAGTCAACAGTTTTTTTCAAATTATCCTCGACAGCAGCTTCAGAAAAATCTGTGTAGATATCAATATCAGCTTCAAACTTACCACCGACATTCTGTTCCTCGCTGCTGACACCGTGGTAGCCGTAAAAGGTTGCATTTTTTATTCTGATTATGTTGATCATTCTGAAAATTTTTCTGTGTTCAAAATTAAATAAATGTTAACAAATTATTCGGAATTTATTTTTCACCTGCTGGCTCTGAATTAACAGGTTTAATGATCGTTCCTTTTCTAAGTTTGAGCAAGCTGTCCAGGTTAGCGCCAAAAATCCCGGCCAACACTAATGCTGAACCAACGAAATGCCTTAATGATAATTCTTCATTATAAATAAAATAGCCTAGTATGAGTGCAACAATAGGTGTGATAAAAGCTATCAATGAAAGCATAACGATGTTCATCCTTTTTATTAACCAATAAAATCCTGTGAACGTGATAACACTTCCGAAAAAGGCAAGATATAGAATCGAGAGGATTGCATTCTCATCAAATCTTACAGTTGAAAGATCTTCAGTAAAGTATCCTATTATTATCATAGAAATTCCGGCGATGACCATTGGAATAAAATTCATAGAAAGCGAATTCAGATGTTGACCAAATTTCTTTATTGAAATTGCAATCCAGGCCTGCATTATTCCACTTAATACGACGGCTAACATCCCGAGCATATAATCTGTCAAATCACCCGTGAACGAATCAGAAAAAATAATTACTATTCCGCAGAAGCCGATTATTGTTCCAAATATTTTATATAACCCTATTGAATCTCTTGGTATCCTGAGATAAGAAAAAATTACAATGCAAAAAGGATAAACCGCAAAAAGAACGGCAGCCATTCCGGATGGCACAAATTGTTCTGCCCAATAAACCAGTCCAAAAGGAATAACAAATGAAAAGAATCCCATCAACCAGTAAAGCCTGATTGACACAGGATCTTTTTGGAGAGAAATTCTTTTAATGGACATTATTATATAAATAAGAACAGAAGCAAGCGAAAATCTTATCCCTGCAGAAAATAATGGAGTCAATGATTCAAGTCCTAACCTTATCGCAAGCCAGGTTGAACCCCAGATAAAGCAGAGCAAAGCATAAATAAGTACAATATTAACTGTAGCCCTGTTCATAAAATTTCCTTCATCGCAATAACTCCGATTGCCCGTCCCGATTTAGAGCCATCACGTCTGTATGAATGAAGCAGGTTATTATACTCATAGCTGCAAAGTTTTGAAACCTGAATATTACTGCTTTTGACTCCCTCATCTTTTAACATTTTCAAATTTGCTGATGCAACATCCAGATAATTTTTATTGTTTATCTGTTTAACAAATTCTTTATCAAATTTTGAAGAAACTTCTTTACCAACTTCATAATTTTTCTGTGAGATAGCTGGTCCGATATAACAGATCATATCTGAAGGATTGCATTTATAATTATTTATTAATCTTTGAATAGTTTTTTTAAGGATTTTTTTCTCAGTTCCTCTCCAGCCGGAGTGAACTGCAGCTATTACCTGCTTAACCGGGTCATAAATAAAAATTGCCGGGCAATCTGCACTGGTAATTGAAAGTCCAAGATTCTTTTTATTGGTGATAAGCGCATCATTTTCACCGCAGTTTCCGAAGGTGTTTACTTCCATAATACCATCGCCATGAATTTGCTTCTGAAATGAAATATTATTTTCGCTTAATCCCAGCTCTTCAAAAAAAGATTTTCTATTTAGATTGACTTTATCTTTTTCATCATTAACATTGTATGAAAGATTGAAATAATACGGCCCACTT